>JAKANT010000062.1 GCA_021823635.1 Pseudomonadota bacterium | reverse complement strand
CCGAAGCGCGCGTCGGGCGGGGCGAAGTCCAGCCACTCGAGCGCGAGCAGCGTGTAGCCCTCGGCATCGCCGCAGTCGGCCACGCGAGGCACGCGGATGGTCTGCGTCGCCGCCAGCGCCTGCAGCGCCTCGGCCTCGGCGCGCAGTCGCTCGCCCTGCGCCTGCGGCAGCACCTTGACGAAGAAACGTGCGGCGCCGCGCTGAACGGAGACCGTGGCGGCGAAGCCGCTCGCCGCGAGCGGCTGTATGTGCGCCGCGGCGCCAAGGCGTCGCCGCACGGCGGCGATCAACGGATCTGCCATCGACGCCAGCGAGGCCGCAAGTCGCCCGGTTCGAGGTGCGCCGCGCTACGGGTTCGGGCGAAACACCAGGAAATACTGGTGCGGCAAGAACTCGTGCCGCGCCGCGAGTAGGTAACCCGCGCGCCGCATTTCGTCGATCACCGTCTGCGCCGGCAGGCGGGCGCTCTTGGGCGGGCCGACCGGAGACTCGAGCGTGAAATCGACGATCGCGACCTCGGCCCCCGGCTTGAGCGACCCGCGCAGGCGAGCGAAGTACGCCACGCGCGCATCGATGTGGTGGTAGGTATCGACGATCAGCACGCGATCGACCGGCTCTGGCAGCCGCGCATCGTCGGGCTTTCCTTGCACGGCGACGAGGTTGGCGAGTCCTTCGCGCTGCGCGCGTTCGCGCAGGTAGCGCACCATGTCGGGCTCGATGTCCACCGCGAACACGCGCCCACGCGGCACCGCGCGCGCCAGCCGGACGGCGAAGTAGCCGGTGCCGGCGCCGATGTCGGCCACCGCAGCGTCCGGCGCCAGACGCAGCGCCTTGACCACCTCGTCGGGCTTCTGCCAGGCATCGCGCGCGGGGTCGTCGAACACGCGCGCCCAGCGATCGGCGTCGGAGAAGCCATGTCGGTGGGTGTGCGGCGATTGCGCGGCAGCGAAGCCGAAGACAAGGGCGGTCAAGGCAATGGCGAGTACGCGGGTCATCGCGGGATTCCGTGTATCAGGCGTCGTTCCTCCGTCAGCCAGGCGCGGCGAAATGCGCGAGCGGCACCGCTTCGATGCCGTCGCCCAGGCGATAGCGCCGGTCGCCGGGATAGACGACGTACAGCGCGTCGAGTTTCAGGTCGGCCATGGCGATGCGCATGGAGGGCGTGAGCGCCGGCGCGTCCATGCGCTTGAATTCGACACCGACGCGCCTGCCGTACTTGAACATCAGCAGATCGAGTTCGGCGCCGGTATGGGTTCGCCAGAAGTAGGCCTCGTCCGGCTGTGCGATGCGCAGCACCTGCTCGAGCGCGAAGCCTTCCCAGGAGGCGCCGCAACGCGGGTGGCGCAGCAGGTCGGCGTAGGCGCGAAGGCCGAGCAATGCATGCAGATACCCGCTGTCGCGCAAGTACACCTTGGGCGCCTTCACCTGCCGTTTGCCGATGTTCTCGAACCACGGCTGCAATTGCCGCACCATGAAGCTTTGCGTCAACCAGTCGAGATACCGGCGCACGGTTGGCTCGCTGACGCCGAGCGAGCGCGCCGGGTCGGCGGCGCTCCAGATCTGCCCGTGCAGATGCGCCAGCATGGACCAGAACCGTAACATCGTTGGTGTGGCGACGTTGACTCCGAACTGCGGCAGATCGCTTTCGACGAAGCGCGCGATCGCGTTGTTGCACCAGGCGCTCGCATCTTCGTCGCTGGCGGCGGTGTACGCGGGTGGGAAGCCGCCGCGCAGCCAAAGGCGCGCGGCGTTGTGGGCGCCCACCTCCTGCATGTCGAAGCCCGTGATTTCTACGGCCTCGACCCGGCCCAGCAACGACTCGCTGGTCTGCCGCAACAGTTTCGGACTGGCGCTACCGAGCAGCAAGTACTGTCCGGGCCGATCGTGGCGGTCGATCAGCACCCGGAGCACGGGAAACAGGTCCGGCATTCGCTGCACCTCGTCGATCACGACCAGTCCGGTCAACGCTTCCAACGTAGCTTTTGGCTCGGCCAGGCTGCGCAGACTCGCCGGGTCTTCGAGATCGAAGTAGTTCGGGTGCGTGCGCGGCAGAAACTCGCGCGCCAGGGTCGACTTACCGCTCCGGCGCGGGCCGATCAGCAGCACCGCACGCGCCCGGGCCAACGCGCGGCGAATCTGTTCTCGCAGGCGGGGGCGGTCGATCATCGGCGCAGCGTACCGTGAAAATCGAATATTTTGCGTTTGATTTTCATGGTGTCAGGCCCTGATCTACCATGAAATTCGAGTGCGACGTCTTGGAGTTTCACATCGATTGGCGGGACGGTCCCGGGCGCATCGCGGTGCCTGGACGCCTCCACCCCCGTCCCCCGAAGTTCGGCATGACGGCGGTCTTCCGGCTGATCGCGCACTTGGACATGGACGCGTTCCATGCGCCGGTGGAGTCGCTGCGCAACCCGGAGCTACGCGGGCTGCCGGTGCCGATCGGCGGCGGTGCGCGCGCTCGCTCACGAGTTCGAGGATCGCGGCATCGACGCGATCGGCCTTACCGCCCCGGTACTGGCGCGGCTGGCGGATGCGCAGACGCCCGACACACTGCCGTTGCCCGAATCCGCGTAAAGTTCGCGGCCCGATGAAGCAAACGTGACAAGCCAGCGATGAGCGCATTGACCAATCGCCAATGGCGGCTCGCCGCCCGCCCGGTGGGCGAACCCAAGCGCAGCGATTTCGAGTTCACCGAGGCGCCGGTGCCGGCGCCCGCCGAGGGTCAGGTATTGCTCGAGGTGCAGTACATCTCGCTCGACCCGGCGATGCGCGGCTGGATGAACGAAGGCCGCTCCTACATCGCGCCGGTGGCGTTGGGCGAGGTGATGCGCGCGGGCGCCATCGGGCGCGTTCTCGAATCGAAACATCCGCGCTTCGCACCGGGCGACTACGCGAGCGGCGCGCTCGGCGTGCAGCACTACGCGGTCGTCGACGGCAAGGACCTCGCTGCGGTGGATCCGAAGCTCGCGCCGCTGCCGGTGCACCTGTCCACGCTGGGCATGCCGGGCTTCACCGCCTACTTCGGCTTGCTCGACATCGGCCGGCCGCAGCCGGGCCAAACGGTGGTGGTGTCGGCCGCCGCCGGCGCGGTGGGCGCGGTGGTCGGCCAGATCGCCAAGATCAAGGGCTGCCGGGCCATCGGCATCGCCGGCGGCGCCGACAAATGCAGGTACGTGGTCGAGGAACTCGGCTTCGACGCCGCCATCGATTACAAGCGCGACGACGTCAAGCAGGCGCTGAAGGCCCACTGCCCGCAGGGCATCGACGTGTACTTCGACAACGTCGGCGGCGACATCCTGGAGGCGGCGCTGGCGCGCCTGGCGCGCAGTGCGCGCGTCGTGATCTGCGGCGCGATTTCGCAATACAACGCCACCGCGCCGATCAAGGGCCCCTCGAATTACCTGTCGCTGTTGGTGAACCGCGCCAGCATGACGGGCTTCGTGGTGTTCGATTACGCGCCGCGTTATGCGGAAGCGGCGCGCGAGATGGCCGCCTGGATGGCGCAGGGAAGGCTGAAGTCGCGCGAGCACATCGTGGCCGGGCTGGAGAACTTCCCGCAGGCGCTGACGATGCTCTTCACTGGCGCCAATTTCGGCAAGCTGGTGTTGCAAGTAGGCAAGGGGTGACCACCGATGGCGGCGCTGATCCTCGGTCTGGTGCTTTTCCTCGGCGTCCATTCGGTGCGCATCGTCGCCGACGGCTGGCGCGGCGAGCAGGTGGCCCGTCTGGGCGAAGGCCGGTGGAAGGTCCTGTATTCGCTGGTGGCCGCCGCCGGCCTCGCCTTGATCGTTTGGGGCTATGGCATGGCGCGCGCCGAGCCGACGGTGTTGTTCGTGCCGGCGCCGTGGACGCGCCACCTGGCGGCGCTGCTCAGCGCGCTCGCGTTCGTGCTGATCGCGGCGGCCTACATCCCGGGCACGCGCATCAAGGCGGCGATCGGCCACCCGATGGTCGCCGGTGTGAAGAGCTGGGCGCTCGCGCACCTGATCTCGAACGGCACGCTGGCCGACCTGCTGCTGTTCGGCGCCTTTCTCGCCTGGGCGGTGGTGGACTTCGCGTCGCTGCGACGGCGCGACCGCGCACAAGGACGCACCTATGCGGCCGTCTCGCTGGGCCGCGACGCGGCGGCGGTGGCGGTCGGGCTCGCTGCGGGGTGGGTGTTCGCCCGCTATCTGCACGGCCCGCTGATCGGCGTGCAGCCGTTCGTTTGAACCCGCCCGCCTGCCATGCAAGCCGCCACTGCGCTTCCCGCCCCGCCGCGCTGGCCGCTGCTCGGCCATCTGCCAACGCTGCCGGCGCGCCGTCTGGCGCAGCATTTCACCGCGCTCGCGCCGCGTTTTCCCGAAGGCATCTTCGAGATCGACTTCGCCGGCTACCGTATGCCGTTCATCACCACCGCGGCGCTCGCCGCCGAGGTGCTGGACGAGCGGCGCTTCCGCAAGACGATCGGCGCGCCGCTTGCCAGCCTGCGGCCGCTGGCCGGCGACGGGCTGTTCACCGCCGAAGGCGACGAGCCGAACTGGGAGCTCGCCCACCGCATCCTGGTGCCGGCCTTCGGCCAGCGCGCACGCCGCCAATACTTAGCGCCGATGCTCGAGGCGGCGGGCGAGTTGCTCGCGCATTGGCGCGCCCACGCCGGCGAATGGCTGGACGTGTCGGACCAGATGACGCGCCTCACACTCGACACGATCGCGCTGGCCGGCTTCGATTACCGCTTCGATTCCTTTGGGCGCAGCACTCCGCATCCGTTCGTCGCCGCCATGGTGCGCGTGCTCGACGAGGCGATGCGCCGCGCGTCGCAGCCGCGCATCGCGCGCTACTGGCGCTTTGCGGCGCGACGGCGCTTCCAGCGCGACATCGCATTCCTGCACGGCATCGTGGACGAGGTGATCCGCAGCCGGCGCCAGACACCGTCCGCCGCGCGCGACCTGCTGGCGCTGATGCTCGAAGGGCAGGACCCGAAGACCGGCGCCCGCCTGTCGGACGAAAACATCCGCTATCAGGTGATCACGTTCCTGATCGCCGGGCACGAAACGACGAGCGGCCTGCTGTCGTTCGCGCTGTACTTCCTGACGCGCGAGCCCGCGGTGCTGGCGCGCGCGCGCGCCGAGGCGCTCGCGGTGCTGGCCGGCCGCAGCGCGCCCGAGTACGAAGACCTGGACCGGCTGGTCTACGTGGAACAGGTGCTGGAAGAGACGCTGCGGCTGTGGCCGACGGCGCCCGCGTTTCACGTCGCACCCTATCGCGACGAAGTGATTGGCGGGCGCTGGCCGATCCCGGCCAACCAGCGCGTCACCGTGCTGCTGCCGGCGCTTCATCGCGACCCGGCGGTGTGGGCCGAGCCGGAGCGCTTCGACCCGGAGCGCTTCGCGCCGGCGCGCCGCGCGGCGATTCCGCGCCACGCCTACCGGCCGTTCGGCAACGGCTCGCGCGCCTGCATCGGGCAGCAGTTCGCGATGATGGAAGCCAAGCTCGCGCTGGCGCTGCTGCTGGCTAACTTCGAACTCGAAGCCGAGCCCGGCTACCGACTGCGCGTGGCCGAGACGCTGACGCTCAAGCCCGAGGGCTTCAGGCTGCGCGCCTGGCCGAGGCGCTAGCGGCGTGCTGCGCTTCGTGCGCGAGCAGCCAGCGCTTGCGCGCCAGTCCGCCGCCGAAACCGGTCAGCGAACCGTCGGCGCCGATCACCCGATGGCAGGGCACGACGATCGGGATCGGGTTGGCGCCATTGGCCAACCCCACCGCACGCGCCGCCGTCGGCGCGCCGATGCGGCGTGCGAGCTCGCCGTAGCTGACGGTGGCGCCGTATGGGATCGAGCGCAGCGCCGACCACACGCGCCGCTGGAAAGCGGTGCCGCGCGCCGCAAGCGGCAGGTCGAATTCGGTCAGTGCGCCGGCAAAGTAGGCGTCCAATTGCGCACGCACGGCGGCAAACGCCGCATCGTCGCGAATCGCCCCCGCCGGCGGCCGACGGCCGTGCAGGTCGATGCCCTCCAGCGCCTGGGCGTCGCCAGTCAGAACGAGATCGCCGATCGGGCTCGCGTAAACGCTGAATCGCATCGACATCCTCCGGCGGCGGCTACCGCGGTTGCATGGGCCGGCCGCAGCATACGCGCAGCACCGCGCGTACGCCTGGCGCGGGATCACAGGCGACCGTACGCTGGGTGCCGCCGCCCCTCGCGGCGGCCCGTCGTGCTGCGCTGGGCCGCTGCGCCGATTGGTGCTACGGGACGCCGAGCGTGTCGCCTTCGACCTGGGCCGGCGCGACCGCGAGGCCGTCGGCGCTGCACACGGTGACGCGCAGTCCAGCGATGCGGTCGCCCGCGACACGGTTCTCGAAGACGACCCGCAGGCCATGCAGGGCGGCGATGCGCTTGACGATCGAAATGCCGAGTCCGCTGCCGCCCTCGGTCTGTCCGGCGGGCCGGTAAAAGCGGTCGCCGAGCCGCGGCATCTCCCGCGGAGCGATGCCCGGACCCTCGTCTTCGATGACGATCGACTGCGGCGTGAAGCGCACGTGCACGTGCGTGCGCACGGGCGAGTAACGCAGCGCGTTGTCGATCAGGTTGCGCAGCAGCGTGGCGAGCAGCAGTTCGTCGCCCAACAGCGGCAGCGGCACGCCCTGCGGCGACCAGTGGACCTCGACCTCGCTCCCCTTCGCTTCCATCGGCAGCAAACAATCGGACAACGCATCGCCGACCACGCGCGGCCAGTCGACCGGCTGCTTGCGTGCGGTCGCGTCCGCGCCTTCGACGCCGGCGAGCGCGAGCAACTGCGCCACCAGATGAGCGAGCCGGTCGATGCCCTCACCGACGCGCGCGAGCGCTCGCTGGCGCGCCGCGTCGCCGGCGGCGACTTGCGCCGCTTCCCATTGCGCGCGCAGCGGCGCCAGCGCGTGCCGCACGGCGCCGGCAATCACGACCAGCAACAGCGGCAATGTCAGCAACCAGGGAAGCAACTGGCTGCCCAGCGCGTCGCGCAGTACCTCGTCGCGTTCGTGTGCGCTTTGGCCGACGGCGATCACGCGCGTGCCGTCCGCCGACGGCAGGTAGTACACGCGCCACGGCGCGCCGTTCAAATGCGCAACGACGAAGCCGCGCGCGCCGGCGTCGAACGGCAGCCGGGCGCCGGCGCGGTCCAGCAGCAGCGGCGTGCCGTCGGCACGCCAAACGGCCACGGACAGGTCGTCCAGTTCGGCGGCGCCGAGCTGGCTCAAGGCGGGTTCGACCAACGGCGTCGGCCCGCGATCGCCCGCCGGTTGCAGCGCCGCCACCTGCTGCGCCAGGCGCACGAGCTGGGTGTCGAACAGTTCGTCGACCTCCCGTCGCGTGCTGGTGACGCTGTAGGCGAGCGCGGCCAGCCACAGCAGCGGCACACCCGCCAGCAGCAGCAGCAGGCGACGCTGCAGCGTCACGGCGTGCGCCGCCCGCTGCCGAGCGCGTAGCCGACGCCACGGACCGTGCGCACCACGTCGGGCGCGATCTTGCGGCGCAGGTTGTGCACGAACACCTCGATCGCGTTGCTCTGCAGCTCGTCGGCCCAGCCGTACAGTTTTTCCAGGATCTGGCGCTTCGACAGCACGCGACCGGGGTTGGCGAGCAGCACTTCGAGCAAGGCCGCCTCGCGGCTCGTCAGCGCGACCGCTTCGCCACACCAGAGCGCCTCTTTGGAGGCCGGGTTGTATTCGAGGTCGCCGTGTTTCCAGACCGGCTGCGGCCGCCCGCAGGCGCGCCGGGCCACCGCGCGCAACCGCGCCGCCAGTTCGCCGAGCGCGATCGGTTTGACCAGGTAATCGTCGGCGCCGGCATCCAGCCCGTCGATGCGGCTGGCGACGGTGGCGA
>JAKANT010000061.1 GCA_021823635.1 Pseudomonadota bacterium | reverse complement strand
CAAGCGCACCGGGCCGGACCTGGCGCGCGTCGGCGGGCGCTATTCGGACGAGTGGCACCGCATCCACCTGATCAACCCGCGCGACGTCGTGCCGGAGTCGAACATGCCCGGCTACCCGTGGCTCGAGAAGGCCTCCGTCGAGGGGGCGGACGTGCAGGCGCGCATGCGCGCGCTGCGCCGCGTCGGCGTTCCCTATAGCGACGAGGAGATCGCCAAGGCGCCGCAGGCGCTGAAGGGCCGCACCGAGATGGATGCGCTGATCGCCTATCTGCAGGGGCTTGGCGTGCAGCTTCGCCACGCGCGGTAGAGGCGGCGATGGACATCAACTTCGTACGCGGCGTGTTGACGGCGGTCGCTTTCGCCGCCTTCGTCGGCATCGTCTGGTGGGCCTACCGGCGCGGCAGCCGGCGGCGCTTCGAAGAAGCGGCGCAGTTGCCATTCGCCGATACACGGCCGCCGGTCGTCCACGGCCCCGGTCCTGCCTCTGCACAGCGGGGCAGGGAGGTTTGAGTCGCAGGCGCAGCCCGCGAGAGGAAAAACGATGAGCGATTTCTATCACGTGTTCTGGGACTATTACGTCGCGATCATCACCGCGGCTTCGGTGATCGGCTGCGCGGTGTTCCTGAAGATGCAGAGCAAGCGCCGCCGCATCGTGCTCGCGCCCGGCCAGGAGCCGGAGACGACGGGCCACGTGTGGGACGGCGACCTGCGCGAGTACCACAACCCGATGCCGCGCTGGTGGATCCTGCTCTTCTACATCACGGTCTTTTTCTCGATCGTCTATCTGATCCTGTATCCGGGGCTCGGCACCCAGTTCAAGGGGATCCTGAACTGGACCTCGGCGGGCCAGCACGCCGAAGAAGTCAAGCGCGCCGACGCCAAGTACGGGCCGCTGTTCGCCGCCTATCTGCAGCAGCCGCTGGCGGCCGTGGCGGCCGATGCGCGCGCGCGCCAGATGGGCGAGCGCATCTTCCTGAACAACTGCGCGCAGTGCCACGGCTCCGACGCGCGCGGCGCGCGCGGTTTCCCGAGCCTCGCGGACGCCGAGTGGCTGTGGGGCGGCACGCCGGAGGCGATCGTCAAGAGCGTGACCGAGGGTCGCCAGGGCGTGATGCCGCCGATGGCCGCCGCCGTCGGCAGCGCCGAGGACGTGACCGACCTCGCCCACTACGTGCTGTCGCTCTCGGAATCGGCGCACGATTCGGTGCGCGCGGCGCGCGGTAAGGCCAAGTTCGGCGCCTGCGCCGCGTGTCACGGCGCCGACGGCAAGGGCAACCCGCAGCTGGGCGCGCCCGATCTGACCAACCGCCTGTGGACCTACGGCGGTTCGGTGGCGGCGATCGCGGAGACGATCACGCGCGGCCGTCAGGGCGTGATGCCGGCCTGGAAGGGCATTCTGACCGACGCCGAGATCCATCTCGTGTCCGCGTACGTGTACTCGCTGCGCGGCGAGACCAAGCAGGCCGCCGCGCAGTAGCGGCCGACGCCGATGAAAGAGGCGGTGCAAGCGCGCCCACGCACGGCCGAGCCCGACGGCTCGGCTCGGCGCGCCAGCGCCACCGCGCCCGCGCCGTCCGCGGCGTCTTCACCGAAGGCGGCGCCTCCGGCGCCGGCCGGCGGCACCGAGATCATCGAATCGCTGTACGCAAAGCGCATCGAGATCTACCCGCGCGCCAAGATCGGCGATTCGCTCGGCTGGTTCCAGAAGTGGCGCTGGGCGATGGTGTGGGCCACGCAGGTCGTCTTCTACGGGCTGCCGTGGCTCGCCTGGAACGACCGCCAGGCGGTGCTGTTCGATCTGGCCGCGCGCAAGTTCTATCTGTTCGGGCTGATCCTGTGGCCGCAGGACATCGTGTACCTGACCGGCCTGCTGATCATCTCGGCGCTGTCGCTGTTCCTGTTCACCGCCGTCGGCGGCCGCCTGTGGTGCGGCTATGCGTGCCCGCAAACGGTGTACACGGAAATCTTCATGTGGATCGAACGCCGCATCGAAGGCGACCGCGCCGCCCGCATGGCGCTCGATCGCGCGCCGTGGTCGGCGCGCAAGCTGGCGTTGAAGAGCGCCAAGCACGCGGCGTGGGTCGCGGTGGCGTTGTGGACCGGTTTCACCTTCGTCGGCTACTTCACGCCGATCCGCGAGCTGGCGGCGAGCGTCGCGCGCTTCGGCACCGGGCCGTGGGAGACGTTCTGGATCCTGTTCTACGGCTTCGCCACCTACGGCAACGCGGGCTGGATGCGCGAGCAGGTGTGCAAGTACATGTGCCCGTATGCGCGTTTCCAGAGCGCGATGTTCGACCCGGACACGCTGATCGTCACCTACGACGCCGCACGCGGCGAGCCGCGCGGCACCGGCGCGCGCAACCGCCGCGAGCGCGGGCTGGGCGACTGTGTCGATTGCGGCCTGTGCGTGCAGGTGTGCCCGACCGGCATCGACATCCGCAACGGCCTGCAGTACGAGTGCATCGGCTGCGCCGCCTGCATCGACGCCTGCAATTACGTGATGGACAAGGCGGGACTGCCGCGCGGGCTGATCCGTTACGCCACCACCAACTCGCTGCGCGAGCACTTCGGCGCGCGCACGATTTTGCGCCGCATCTTTCGCCCGCGCGTGCTCGTCTACGGCGGCATTCTGTTGGCGGTCACGGCGGCGCTTGTAGCGGCGATCGCGCTGCGCGTGCCGCTGAAAGTCGATGTGATCCGCGACCGCGGCGCGCTGGCGCGCGAGGTCAGCGACGAACGCGGCGCGCCGTGGGTCGAGAACGTGTATCGGCTGCAGGTGATGAATACCACCGAGCAACCGCGCACGTATGCGCTTGCCGCGCACGGGCTGCCGGCACTCGCGATCGGCTCGGAGCCGCGCTTCGAGGTGCCGGCCGCGACCACGCTGTCGGTGCCGCTGCGGCTGCGCGCGCCGGCCGAGGCGGTGGCGCCCGGTTCGCACCGCATCGAGATCGAGGTGCGCGCGGTGGACGATCCGTCGATCGCCGTGCGCGAGAAGACCACCTTCCTCGGGTTGCGGCGATGAACGGGCGCGCGGCGGCGATCGAGCGCAGTGGGCGCGACGGCTCGCCCTGGTACCGGCATGGCTGGGTCTGGTTCGTGATCGCGATTCCGCTCGCCGCGGTGCTGGGCGGCATCGTCACCGTGTTCCTGGCGGTGCGCAGCAGCGACGGCGTCGTGGCGGCCGATTACTACAAGCGCGGTCTGGCGATCAACGAGGAGCTGTCGCGGCACGATCGCGCGCGCGCGCTCGGACTGACGCTCGAGTTGATGGCCGATGGCATCGAGGGCGGCGACCGCGTGCGGCTGACCGTGTCCGCCGCGCAGCCACTGCCCGCGGAGGCGACCGTGAACGTGCGGCTCGTGCACCCGGGACGCGCCGGCGCCGACCGCACGGCGCGGCTGGCGCGAACGATCGCAGGCGGTGACGGCCGCGGCGCCGAATTCGTCGGTGCATGGAGCGAGACGACGCCGGCGCCCGCCAACGTCGCCTGGCGACTGATCGTCGAGACGCAGCACTGGCGCGTCGAAGGCGATGCGCGCGAACTCGCCGCGGCGCCCGCGCGCAGCGTGCGGCTGGTGGCGCGGTGATGACGGGGAGACACGAAAATGGCGAACGACGTCGCGCAGCGGATCCTTTGGGTCTTGTGGCCCGCGTTTCTGGTTGCCGCAGCGGCGGAACTGCTGTTCTTCGCCGTCTTCGATCCCGCCGATCTGGCGCCGTTCGGCGTGCCGCTCGATGCCGAGCGGCTGCCCGTTTACACGCTGTTCTTCTTTTTCTTCTGGACCATCGGCGCGGCGGCGAGCGCGCTGACGGTGTTTCTGCAGCGCTCGCCGTTCGATATAAACCGCTGCCCGCTCGAAGCAGAGAATCGCCCGGCCGGATGCCCGAAGCGGACGCAGGGGGCCGACGCCGCCCCGTCTTGAGGCGGCGTCACTGCCCGCCGGGGCAAGGTTGGCCGGCGACGATGGCGCGCAGCCCTTCGGTTTTGAGGATGCGCACGTGCTTCTGGTTGACTTCGATCAGCCCTTCCTGGGCGAAGCGCGACAGCACGCGGCTCACGGTCTCGAGCTTCAGCCCCAGAAAGCTGCCGATTTCGGCGCGCGTCATGCGCAGCACGAACTCGGTGCGCGAATAGCCGCGCGCCTCGAAACGCTGCGACAGGTTCAGCAGGAACGCCGCCAGGCGCTCTTCCGCGTGCATGCTGCCTAGCAGCAGCATCACGCCGTGCTCGCGCACGATCTCGCGGCTCATCACCTTGTGGAAGTGATGTCGCAGCACCGGCACGGCGGCGGCGACCTCCTCGAGCCGCTGGTACGGGATCACGCACACCTCGGTGTCTTCCAGCGCCACCGTGTCGCACGAGTGCGTTTCGGTGCCGATGCCGTCGAGCCCGACCAGTTCGCCGGCCATGTGAAAGCCGGTCACCTGTTCGCGGCCGTCGCTCGACGTCACGGTGCTTTTCAGAAATCCGAGCCGCACCGCGTACAGGGCATCGAAGCGGTCGCCGGCGCGAAACAGCGCATCGCCGCGGCGGACCTTGCGCCGCGTGGCCACCAGCTCCTCGACCTTCTCCAGCTCGGCCAGCGACAGCCCCACCGGCAGGCAAAGCTCGCGCAGATTGCAGTTCGCGCAGGCGACCTTCAGGCGCGACAGCGAGAAATTGGGCGCGTTCATCGAGGGGCGGCCGGCCGCGGTTGACCCGCATCAAGCCCGAAGGCGGGAGCGCGCGAATAATACACGCGCGATATTGAGGCGCGGTCGCCGTCCGTGGGCGGCTCGCGCATTCGTGAGAGTCACCATGCTGAGCGACGCTCCCGCCGACGTGGCGCTGCCGGATGCCGACCTGCTGCGGCGATTCGACATGCCGGGGCCGCGTTACACGTCCTATCCGACCGCCGACCGTTTCGTCGAGGCGTTCGATGCGCAGGCGTTCGCGCCATGGCTCGGCCGCCGCGAGACGATGGCCGCGGCGCCGCTGTCGCTGTACGTGCACGTCCCGTTTTGCAACACGGTCTGCTACTACTGCGCGTGCAACAAGGTCATCACGCGCGACCGCGGCCGCGCCGCCGAGTACCTGCAGGCGCTGGCGATCGAAGCCGGTCTGGTCAGCGAACGGCTGGCCGGCTCACGCCGCGTCGAACAACTGCACCTCGGCGGCGGCACGCCGACGTTTCTCGCCGACGACGAGTTGCGCCGGCTGATGGCCACGCTGGACGCGCATTTCGAGCTCGACGCCGAGCGCGGCGAGCTGAGCGTCGAGGTCGACCCGCGCAGTTGCGGCCCCGGCAAGGTGCGCGTGCTGGCCGAACTCGGCTTCAATCGCATCTCGGTCGGCGTGCAGGACTTCGACCCGGCTGTGCAGCGTGCGGTCAACCGCTTGCAGAGCTTCGAGACCACGCAGGCGACGATCGACGCCGCGCGCGCAAGCGGCTTCAAGTCGGTCAACCTCGACCTGATCTACGGACTGCCGAAGCAGTCGCGCGCGACCTTCGCGCGCACGCTCGACCGGGTGCTGGCGCTCGAGCCCGACCGCGTGGCGCTGTACCACTACGCGCACCTGCCGGAGCGCTTCAAGCCGCAGCGCCGTATCGCGGCCGGGGAACTGCCGAGCGCACAGGAAAAAATGGGCATCATGCTGGACGCGATCGCGCGGCTGACCGCCGCCGGTTACCGATACATCGGCATGGACCACTTCGCCAAGGCGGGCGACGAGCTGGCGCGCGCGCAGGCGCTCGGCCGGCTGCAGCGCAATTTCCAGGGTTACTCGACGCGCCCCGACTGTGACCTGCTGGGTCTGGGCGTGTCGGCCATCAGCAAGGTCGGACCGACGTACGCGCAAAACGCGCGCGAACTGGACGACTATTACGACCGGCTGCGCAACGGCGTGCTGCCCACCGCGCGCGGCGTGCTGCTCGACCGCGACGATCTGGTCCGGCGCGCCGTGATCATGGCCCTGATGTGCCACTTCGCGGTCAGCAAGGAGGCGATCGAAACCGCGCACCTGGTGTCGTTCGACGAGTATTTCAGCCGCGAACTGGCGGCGCTGCGGGACTTCGCCGACGCCGGGCTGGTGGAGACCAACGGCGAATGGATCACGGTCACGCCGAAGGGTAAGCTTTTGGTGCGCGCGATCGCGATGGTGTTCGACCGTTACCTGCAGAACGACCAGCGCGTGCGCCGCTACTCCCGCATCGTCTAGTCGCTGGCCGATCATGCTGGACGCGCTGACCGCGCAGCTTTCCGCCGCCTTCCTGCTGGCGCTGCTGGGCGGCGTGCATTGCGCCGGCATGTGCGGCGGCTTCGTCGGCGCGCTGCAACTGAATCGCCCGCGCGAGGTGAGCGCAGCGCAGTTGGCGCTCGGCTACCACGGCGGGCGGCTCACCAGTTACGTCGTCGCGGGCGCGCTGGCAGGGGCGGCCGGCGCGGCGCTGTTCGCGGCCGAGGTGCTGCCGCTGCAGGTGCTGCTGCTCGCCGTCGGCGCGACCATGTTGCTGGCGATCGGCGCCTCGATGTTCGGCGGCCGCGCGCTGCTGGCGCGGCTCGAGCCGGCGGGGGCGCGGCTGTGGCGGGCGGTCGCGCCGCTGGCGCGCCGCGTGTACCCGCCGCGTTCGCGCGCACAGGCGTACGCGGCCGGCCTGGCGTGGGGCTGGATCCCGTGCGGCATGGTCTACGGGGCGTTGCCGCTGGCGCTCGCCTCCGGCAGCGCGGCGCGCGGCGCCGCCGTGATGCTGGCGTTCGGGCTCGGCACGCTGCCCAACATGCTGGCGCTGGACTTTGCAGTCACGCGCGTGGCGGCCGTGCGCGCGGGTGCGCTCGCGCAGGTGCGTGCGCTGGCGAAGCCGGTCGCCGGCATCGTGATCTTCGTCTTCGGCCTCTCGGGGCTGGCGCATGCGGCGCGCGTGGCCGGCGCGCAGCACCCGGCCATCGCCGCGGTCGCATCGATCTGCCACCGCTGATCAGAGGAGCGCGGCGGCGGCGGCGAGCAGGCCGCTTGCTATCATCGAATCGACCTCCTGCCCGGGCCGCGTGGCCGCCGCCGACGTCCGGCTTCCCCGATGAAAAGCGCCGAAATCCGCGACAAGTTTCTCAGGTATTTCGAGTCTCGTGGCCACACGATCGTGCGCGCCTCGAGCCTAGTGCCGGCCAACGATCCGACCTTGCTGTTCGTCAACTCCGGCATGGTGCAGTTCAAGGACGTGTTCACCGGGCGCGAGACGCGGCCGTACAAGCGCGCCGCCACCGCGCAGAAATGTCTGCGCGCCGGCGGCAAGCACAACGACCTGGAGAACGTCGGCTACACCGCGCGCCACCACACGTTCTTCGAGATGCTGGGCAACTTCTCGTTCGGCGACTACTTCAAGCGCGACGCGATCAAGTACGCCTGGCAGCTGCTGACGGAGGTGTACCGACTGCCGAAAGAGCGGCTGTGGACGACCGTCTATATCGACGACGACGAGGCGTACGACATCTGGACCGGCGAAATCGGCGTGCCGCGCGAGCGTTGCATACGCATCGGCGACAAACCCGGCCAGCCGAAGTACGTATCGGACAACTTCTGGCAGATGGCCGACACCGGCCCGTGCGGGCCGTGCAGCGAGATCTTCTACGACCACGGGCCGGAGGTCGCCGGCGGCCCGCCGGGTTCGCCCGACGCGGACGGCGACCGCTACATCGAGATCTGGAATCTCGTGTTCATGCAGTTCGACCGCGACGACAAGGGCACGCTGACCCCGCTGCCCAAGCCGTGTGTCGATACCGGCATGGGGCTGGAGCGGCTGGCGGCCGTGCTGCAGGGCGTGCACTCGAACTACGAGATCGACCTGTTCCGCAACCTGGTGCGCGCCGCGGCGCGCGAGAC
>JAKANT010000060.1 GCA_021823635.1 Pseudomonadota bacterium | reverse complement strand
AGACCCATCGCCTCGCGCACGTCGAGCATGGTCTGCTCGGCCACGCGGCGAGCGCGCGCGCAGCCGTCGGCGACGATCTCGCGCACGAGCTGCGGACGGTCCAGATACGGTTGCGCGCGCTCGCGCCAGGCCGCCTGCTCGGCGGCCATCGCGTCGATCACCGGCTGCTTGCATTCCAGGCAACCGATGCTCGCCGCGCGGCACCCGTTCTGAACCCACTGCCGGGTGGTCTCGTTCGAATACACCTGATGCAATTGCCACACCGGACAGCGCTGCGGCTCGCCGGGGTCGCTGCGGCGCACGCGCGCCGGATCGGTGGCCATGCGGCGGATCTTTTCCGCCAGCGCTTTCGGCTCTTCGCGCATCAGTACCCCGTTGCCGTAGCTCTTCGACATCTTCTGGCCGTCGGTGCCCGGCACTTTCGGCGTTTCGGTCAGCACGGCCTGCGGCTCGAGCAGGATTTCGCGGCGCGTGCCTTCCAGGTAGCCGAGCAGCCGCTCGCGCTCGAGCGAGGACAGAGCGCCCGCTTGCTCGATCAGCGCGCGCGCGGCCGACAGCGCCTCGCGGTCACCCGCCTGCTGGTAACGCGTACGGCTTTCGAGATAGCGCTGCGCCGACGCCGGCCCGAGCTTGTTCGCCGCCTCCAACGCCTTGGCCTCGAAGCCCGGTTCGGCGCCGAACAGATGATTAAAGCGGCGCGCGATTTCGCGCGTCATCTCGATGTGCGGCACCTGGTCCTCGCCCACCGGCACCTTGGCGGCGCGATAGATCAGGATGTCGGCGGCCTGCATCAGCGGATAGCCGAGGAAGCCGTAGGTCGACAGATCGCGTTCCTTGAGCTTTTCGATCTGGTCCTTGTACGTCGGCACGCGCTCCAGCCAGCCGAGCGGGGTGGCCATCGCCAGCAGCAGAAAGAGCTCGGCGTGCTGCGGCACGCGCGACTGGATGAAGACGGTCGACTTGGCCGGATCGATGCCGGCGGCAAACCAGTCGACGAACATCTCCCACACGCTGTCGGACAGCACCTCGACCGATTCGTAGTGGGTGGTCAGCGCATGCCAGTCGGCGGCGAAGAAGTAGCAGTCGAACTGCTCCTGCATGCGCACCCAGTTTTTCAGCGCACCGTGGTAGTGGCCGATGTGCAGCGCACCGGTCGGGCGCATGCCGGAAAGCACGCGTTCTCGTTGGCTCATCTTTCAGACGAACAGATCGATCACCGCCAGCCCGAACCGGTAGAACGGCACCAGGAAGAACGTCAGCGTGTTGGTGGCGAGCAGGAAAATGACGATGAACATGCCGTACGGCTCGAGCCGCGCGAGCAGATAGGCGAGACGGTCCGGCAGCAGTCCGACCGCGATGCGGCCGCCGTCCAGTGGCGGCACCGGCAGCAGGTTCAGCGCCATCAGGCCGATGTTGACGAAGATGCCGGCCTTCGCCATCTCGATGAAGAACGTTTCGGCGACACCGAGCATCGCCTGCACGTTCAGGAACAGCGCCCAGCCGATCGCCATCGCCAGGTTTGCGCCCGGCCCGGCGGCGGCGACCCAGATCATGTCGCGCTTCGGCCGGCGCAAATTGCCGAACGCGACCGGCACCGGTTTGGCCCAGCCGAACAGAAACCCAGGCCCGCCGGCAAGCTTCGACACCAGCAGGATCGCGATCGGCACGGCGATCGTTCCGATCGGGTCGATGTGCTTGACCGGGTTGAGCGTGACGCGGCCGGCTCGATAGGCGGTCGCGTCCCCGAACATCTTTGCCACGTAGCCGTGCGCGGCCTCGTGCAGTGTGATCGCGAACAGGACCGGAATCGCATAGACCGTGATGGTCTGGATCAGGCCTTCCATGCGCGCGAGTCTAGCAAGCGCCTTACGCCAGCCCGATGGCCGCCAGCGATCCGCGACCTTCGCGCAGCACCCGGGCTTCGCGTCCGGTCAGATCGATCACGGTGGTGGGCTCCACACCCGCCGCGCCGCCGTCGATCACGAGGTCGATGTCATGCTGCAAGCGGGCGCGGATCTCGTGCGCGTCGACGAGCGGCAGCTCGTCGCCCGGCAGCAGCAACGTGGTCGAAGCGAGCGGCTGGCCGAGCACTTCGAGCAGCCGCTGTGCGACCGGATGCGCCGGCACCCGGATGCCGATCGTCTTGCGCGCCGGGTGCGACAGCCGCCGCGGCACTTCGCGCGTCGCTTCCAGGATGAACGTATACGGCCCCGGCGTGGCGAGCTTCAACAGCCGGTAGCGCGCGTTGTCGACTCGGGCGTAGGTGGCGATGTCGGCCAGATCGCGACACAGCAGCGTCAGATGGTGCCGCTCGTCGACGCGGCGGATGCGGCGCAACCGGTCGGCCGCGGCCTTGTCGTCGAGATGGCAGACCAGCGCGTAGCAGGAGTCGGTCGGAATCGCGGCCACCGCCCCGCGGTCGATCAGCAGCGCGGCCTGTTTGAGCGGACGCAGCTGCGGATTGTCCGGGTGGACCGTGAAGAGCTGCGCCATCGGCGCCGGTCAGAGGAAGCGGTGCCAGACCGGAACGAGCGACTCGGGCAGGCGGGCGACACGGCCGAGCTCGGTGTGCGCTTCGCCCGGGTCGTGGAAATCGCTGCCGCGTGACGCCTCGAAGTCGAACTGGCGCGCCAGCTCGGCGAAGCGCCGCACTTGATCGGGGCCGTGGTTGGAGGTCGCGACTTCGATCGCGGTGCCTCCCGCCTCCTTGAACTCGGCGAACAGCGCCGCAAACGCGGTGTCGTCGAACTTGTAGCGGCCGGGATGCGCGATCACTGCTACGCCGCCGGCGTTGCAGATCCATTGCACGGCCTGGCCGAGGTTCGCCCAACGGTGCGGCACGTACCCGGGCTTGCCCGAAACGAGATACTTCGTGAAGACCTCGCGCACGCTGTCGCAGTAACCAGCGGCGACCATCCAGCGCGCGAAATGCGTGCGCGACACGAGTTCGAGATTGCCCGCGTAGGCGAGCGCGCCTTCGAGCGCCCCTTCAATGCCGACGGTCTGCAGTTGCTTCGCCATTTCCTCGGCGCGGCGCATGCGGCCGGCACGCACCGACGCCAGGCCCTCGATTAGTTCGGCGTGTTCGTAGTCGATGCCCAGGCCGACGACGTGCACGGTCTGGCCGGCGAAGGTGACGGATACTTCCACGCCCGGAACGAAGCGCAGCCCGGCCGCCGCCGCGGCAGCGGCCGCCGCGCGCAGGCCGCCCAGTTCGTCGTGGTCGGTGAGCGCGAAAAGCTCCACGCCCTTTTGCGCCGCCAGGTTCACCAGCGCGGCCGGATCGAGGGTGCCGTCGGAGACCGTCGAATGCGAGTGCAGGTCGGCGTTGACGCCATGGACCGTCATGCGCCGATTGTACGGGCCGCGCTCAGAGCGGCTGGCCCAGAAATTCCTCGATAAGGCGCGCCACTTCGCGCGGCCGGTCGTGGTGCAGCATGTGCCCGGCGTCGGCCACGCGCGCGGTCACGACCCGGCGCAGCAGACGGGCGCGGCGGTCCAGCTCCGCCTGGTCGCCGGCCCAGCGCAGCGCGTCGGTCTGCTCGGCCTGCACCCATAGCACCGGGCAGGCGATGCGCTTCCAGCACGCCTCGATCTCTGCCAGCCGATACAGGACCGGGTTGACGATCTTGTGCGCCGGGTCGCCGGCGATCACGTAGCGGCCTTCGTGCGTCGGCTGCGACCAGTGGGCAGCGAGGAACAGCGCCTTTTCTTCCGACAGGCGCGGGTTGTTCTTGCGCAGCCGGTCGGCGACCTCGGCCAGCGACCCATAGTCGCGCATGCGGCTGCCGTGTTTCAGTTCGTCGATCCAGCGCGCGTAACGCTCGGGCGCCATCTCGGGCGGGTTGTCGCGCAGGCCGAAGCCCTCCAGATTGACCAGCCGGCTGACGCGCGCCGGGCGCACGCCGGCGTAGATCATCGCCACGTTGCCGCCCATGCTGTGCCCGATCAGCGTGACCGGCTCGCCCGGCGACACCGCGTCGAGGATGAACTCGAGGTCGGCCAGATAGTCCGGAAACCAGTAGCAATCGGCGCGCACCCTGTCGGTTAGCCCATAGCCTCGCCAGTCGGGCGCCACCACGTGCCAGTCGCGTTCCAAGGCATCGACCACGAACTGGAACGACGCCGACACGTCCATCCAGCCGTGCAGCATCACCAGGAGCGGCGCTTCCGGCGGGCCCCATTCGCGCAGGTGGTAGCGCAGGCCGCGGATCTCCAGGAAACGGGAACGGGAAGGCTTCATGCGGTTGCAGCGTCGGCCGCAAGCGGCCATGATTTCCGCCTCGAACGATAACAAGCGACGCACCGCCATGCGCGACCAGTACGAGCGGCTTTATCGATCGTTTCGCTGGTATGTGCCGCGCGAGTTCAACATCGCCGACGTGTGCGGCCGCCGCTGGGCGGGGCAGCGCTCGCGCGTCGCCCTTCACTTCGAAGACGAGGCGGGGCGCGCATCGACCTACACGTACGCGGCGCTCGCGGCCGATGCCAACCGGCTGTCCAACGCGCTCGCCGCACTCGGTGTGCAGCGCGGCGAGCGAGTCGCGATCGTGCTGCCGCAGCGGCCGGAAACCGTTGTCGCGCACTTGGCGCTGTATCAGATGGGGGCGATCGCGATGCCGCTGTCGGTGCTGTTCGGCCCCGACGCGCTCGAATACAGGCTGCAGGACAGCGAGGCCGTGGCCGCGATCTGCGACGCGACTGCCTTGCCGACGCTGCTCGCGCTGCGCGCGTCCTGCCCGCGGCTCGAACACCTGATCGGTGTCGGCGACGGCGCCGAAGGCGTGCACGACTGGAATTCGCTGCTCGCGCGCGCCGCCGACGATTTCCCTGCGGTCGCCACGCGGGCGACCGATCCGGCGCTTCTCATCTACACCAGCGGCACGACCGGTCCGCCCAAAGGCGCGCTGATGCCGCATTGCGCGCTGATCGGCAACCTGCCGGGATTCGTCGCTTCGCAGAACTGGTTTCCGCAGCCGGGCGACGTGTTCTGGTCGCCCGCCGACTGGGCGTGGACCGGCGGGTTGATGGATGCGTTGCTGCCGACGCTTTACTTCGGCTTTCCGATCGTCGGCGCGCAGGGGCGCTTTTCACCCGAGCGCGCGTTGCACCTGGTGCAGCGCTACGGCGTCACCAACGCGTTCCTGTTCCCGACCGCGCTGAAGATGATGATGCGTTCGGACGCGTGGGCCGACGCGCGCGGCAAGGTCAGGCTGCGCGCGATCATGAGCGCCGGCGAAGCGGTGGGCACGGCGGTTTTCGACTGGACGCGCGAGGCGCTCGGCGTCACCGTCAACGAGATGTTCGGCCAGACCGAAATGAACTACGTGGTCGGCAACTCGCACGAAAAGTGGCCGGCGCGCCCCGGCTCGATGGGGCGGCCGTATCCCGGCCACCGGGTGGCGGTGATCGACGACGACGGGCGCGAGCTGCCCGCCGGCGAAACCGGAGAGGTCGCCGTGCACCGGCGCGATATCCACGGCGACCCCGACCCGGTGTTCTTCCTCGAGTACTGGCGCAATCCGGAGGCGACGCGCAAGAAGTTCACCGGCGCGATCGACGACTCGTGGTGCCGCACCGGCGATCTGGCGAGCCGCGACGCCGACGGCTACCTTTGGTATCGCGGCCGCGCCGACGACATGTTCAAGGCCGCGGGCTACCGGATCGGGCCGAGCGAGATCGAGAACTGCCTGCTGAAGCACCCGGCGGTGGCCAACGTCGCCGTGGTGCCGAAACCCGACCCGGAGCGAGGCAACGTCGTCAAGGCGTATGTCGTCTTGGCACCCGGGCACACCGGCGATTCCCGCCTGATCGAAGCGTTGCAGGCGCACGTGCGCGGCAAGCTCGCGCCGTACGAGTACCCGAAAGAAATCGAGTTCGTCGCCGAGTTGCCGATGACGACCACCGGCAAGGTCCAGCGGCGCGTGCTGCGCGAGCGCGAACTTGCGCGCGCGCGCGGTTCGTGAGCGGTGCGTTAGGCGTAGACGCGCGCGCGCTCGATCGTCGGCTTGCGGATCGCGTGCCGGATGGCGTCCGCCAGCAGTTCCTCCCACTGCTCCGGTGTGCCGTCGATCAGCGCCGTTACGCGGCTGGCCGGCAACGCGCGCAGGCGGTGACGCAACGAAAGATCGTCCAGTTCGCGCCAGCCGCGCTCGACCAGCCAACGCCAAAGTTCGTCGCTCATGCCGGGCGGCACGCTCATGCGCAGATCGGCGCAGTAGATCGTGGCACCGATGCGGGGTTTGATCGCCGCCCGACGCAGCTCGTAGCGCTTGCGGCGCTCGAGCTGTTCGCGCGACGGCGACGACAGAAACGACAGCCAGCGCATTCTTCCTCCGACCTTCGTGAGCCGAGACTTTATTGGCCCGGAGAACGGGATTCGATCCCGCGATCGGGGATCGCGCGCCTTCGGATCAACGGACTAACGGCGGAGCCTCCGCTCAATCGTCGGAGACCGCAGACTTGGCAGCCGACGACGATGCGCCGAGATTGGTCGTCGCGCCGCGCGTCACCGCGCTCTCGATGGCCTGCGCCAGCACTTCTTCGCGCTGCTCCGGCGGACAGTCGATCAGCTGGCGCGCCCATTCGGTGGAAATCTCGCGATAGCGGCGGCGGTCCGGTTTGTAGGTGATTTCGCGCCAGCCGCGAGCCTGCAGCCAGTTCCACAGCTCGTGCGACATGCCGGCCTGCACCGTCATGCGAAGATCGTCACAGCTGATGCGCGCGCCCACGCTCGGGCGTGGCCCGCGACGCGGCGCGCTGCGCGGCTTGCGGATGTTCAACAGCGTCCGCAAGCGATCCCGCAGCCTCGTCAAGCCTGCCATACATCCTCCCGTCGGCCACGCATGATGCCCAGCCCCCCCTGGGCGCAGGCATCCCATCTAGGCGTTAACGGCGCGCGAGAGCGCTTGCAGCTCCGCGTCCGTGAAGCCAGCCGCACGGCGCGCGTCGAGATTCAGCGGACCGCGCGACTCAGGCGCACCGTACGCGGCGGCGAGCTGCGCGTAGACGGCGACCGGGTCCGCCGCGCCGCAGGCGAATCGAAACCAGCGATTGCCGATCGCGACGTGTCCGATCTCGTCGCGCAGGATGATGTCGAGCACGCGCGCGGAATCGGCATCGCCCGCCCGCGCCAGCTTGCGAGCGATCGCCGGCGCCACGTCCAGCCCGCGCGCTTCCAGCGTTCGAGGCACCAGCGCCAGGCGCGCGAGCAAGTCGCCGCGGGTCTTGGCGGCCATCTCCCACAGCCCGTCGTGCGCCGGAAAGTCGCCGTAGCGATGGCCGTAGGCGCTCAATCTTTCGAGCAGAAGTTCGAAGTGCAAAGCTTCTTCCTGCGCCACCCGGCGCCAGTCGAGATAAAAGGCCGCGGGCAGGCCGGCGAAGCGCCAGATCGCATCGAGCGCGAGGTTGATGGCGTTGAACTCGATGTGCGCGAGCGCGTGCAGCAGCGCCGCGCGGCCCTGCGGTGTCGCCACGCTGCGCGTCGCCACGCGTTGCGGCGGCACCAGCGGCGGTCGCTGCGGTCGGCCCGGCAACCCCGGCGGCTCGATGAGCGGATCGTCCACTCCGATCGGCTCGACGGGCAGCGCGCGCACGGCCTCGACCTTCGCCGTTGGTTCGGCGACACGCAGCGCGGCCAGGGCGGCGCGGCGCAGCGTCGGTGTGCGGTTCGATGGCGCTACATCCATTGCGCCGACGATAGCGCAGCGGCCAACGCCGGCGCGACGCGCGCGGCCGGCGAACGGATGGAGCGCGCCGCCGCCGGGCGTCGCGCCGCGGCGGCGTGCTAGAACCTATCTCAAAATCCCCGACGGTCGCGTTGCCACGAGAAGCGGCCGGATGCTAGGCGGCGCGCGCAGGACAGTAGCCCGAG
>JAKANT010000059.1 GCA_021823635.1 Pseudomonadota bacterium | reverse complement strand
GAAAAGTCGTCGGCCGAAGGGATGCCGGCGCGTGCACGCAGCGCACCCAGTTGCCGCTGCGTCTGCAGCACCGGGTCCACCACGGCGGTCGCCTCCGGAAAGGCGCTGCGAAACGCCGTTTCCATCTGCGCGCGCAGGCTGCGGGCTTCGCTCTCGAGCTTCAGGTAATAGGCGTTCATGCCGATCAGGAAGGTCGCCGCCGCCGCTGCCGCCCAGGCGAGCGGGGCTTTCATGCGCGCCAACGAAAGCTTCGGCAAGGCGCCGAGCGCGAGGCTGCCCAGCAGACCGCCCTGCGCGAACGGACCCTGCAACAGGTTGACGGCCGTGTCGATCGCGCTCGGTTCGACGTCGCGCTGCGCGACGTCGATCTGTGCCCCAAGCTCGCCGGCCAGCGCGGCCAGCTTGGCCGCCTCGCGCCCGAACGCCCAGATGCGCTTCACACCGAGCTGCCGCACCGCCAGGGCCAACGGCGGCGGCACGCCGCTGCCGTCGACGTCGAACGAAAAACCTTCGTGGCGGCCGCTGCGCGCGATGCCGCGGCCACGGTCGACGCGCACCGACAGCACGCCCGCGGCAGGCGCCGGCACGGTGTAGATCTCGCTGTAGGCGGCGCGCGGCCGCAGCCCGCATTCGCCACAGACGTCGAGCGCCCGCGTCAGCAGGCCGCGGTCGATCACCGCCACCGCGAGCTTAGGCTGGGCCGCCATCGTGGTGGCGCCGCTGGCGCGCGCCGGCGGCTCGTACGCGTAATGCAGGTCGGAGGACTCGGACAGCAGACGGTCCTCGAGCAGATTCGGCAGCGCCTGTC
The DNA here is from genome assembly GCA_021823635.1 of Pseudomonadota bacterium. Classification (GTDB taxonomy): domain Bacteria; phylum Pseudomonadota; class Gammaproteobacteria; order Burkholderiales; family Burkholderiaceae_F; genus JAKANT01. Next base: position 7,080 of record JAKANT010000059.1, on the reverse strand, counting down.
GCAGCTTGGCGTCCGAAAGCTTCGGCGCGTCGATGGCGGTGACGAACACGTCGGCGCTGTCGAACACGAGCTCGACCGCGGCCGCTTTCGGCAGCAGCGCGAAGGGCGTCTCGCCGGCCTGCGACTGCGCGCCGAGCACGACATAGCCGACCACGGTCGAGGCGGCCAGCTTGCCGGTTGGCAACAGCCGGTGCGGCGGCACGAACACCAAGAGTCGCTCGACGGTCTTTTCCTTCATAGCTCGCGTTGCCATAGCACGGCGATCGGTTGCGAGGTCTGCGGCGGGCCGCGCTTGACCAGAGCTTCCATGCGCGTTTGCGCGCGGTCAAGCTTGACCTGCCCGCGCACGAAAAAGTAGCGCGACGTCGTACCGACGTCCTGCGGTGTGACGTCGTTGCCGAGCGTGCCGCGGCCGAAGCGCGCCAGCCGGTTGCGCAGGTCGCCGAAATCGCGAAAGTAACCGACCCGCTCGCGGTCGGCCACCAGCGCCCGCGCATCGGCGAGTTCCATGTCCGGGATGCGCGCGGCGATCGCTTCAGCGGCGGCGGTGTTGACGTTCAACGGTGTCGCTTCATCCAGGATCACGACGTACGGCGCCAGCTTGGCCGCGACCTCGGCGTCGATGCCGTCGATCGCCGCCAGGTCCTGCGGCAGCACCAGCGCGATCGGCGGCGCCTTCGGATCGGTGGCGCGCGGCGCCTCGCGCGCATCGGCGGGCGGCGGCGCGAGAGCCTGCTGCATGCGCAGCGCGATCAGATCGGCGCTTTGCTCGGGCACGCGCAGCAAGGCGGCGAGCCGGCGCAGCGACCGCAGCTCGCGTTCGACGATCTGACCGTCGGCGCCGACCAGATTGCGTAGATTCAGCCGCGCTTGCGCGTCTTCGATGCTGCCGGCGATCGAGGCCTGCGCCGCCAGGGCGGAGGTCTCGCCGAGCTGGTCGAGCCGCGTCTCGGCCAGCGGTTGCGCCCATGGCTCGGTCAGTGCGTCGAAGTTCGAGCGCGCCGCGTCTTCGCGCAAGATCGCGCGCGCCCAGTCCAGTGCGCCGCGCAGCAGCAGCCGGCTTTGCGAGACGAGCTGCTGGTTTTCGATCGTCCGCAGCAGCACGAACTGGTTCCAGAAAAGCCCGGTGACGATCAGCGTGGCGAGCGTGGCGACGAACAGCGCCATCAGCACCGCCGCCCCGCCCTGTCTGGCCGCGCACTTCATCGTCAGCCCACCAGCAGCACGCGCCGGAACACCTTGCCGTCGGCGCGCTCGAGCGACAGCTCGAGGCCCGGTGGCACCGACCGCGCGCTCCCTGCCGGCGGCGGAGGCGATCCCGCATTCGGATCGAGCGGGTCGTACCAGCCCTGGCCGTCGCGCCACAGCCGCACGCGCATCGACTTCACGCCGGCGAGCAGCCTCACATGGGTCAATTCTTCGGCCGCCAGTGTGCCGCGCCCCCGCAGCGGCACGCTCGCGCTGCGCACCAGCACGCCGGCCTCAACGCGATAGCCGATGACCTGGATCGCGGTGGCGCCATCGACGGGCTCCGGCGCGGTGCGCGTGATCGACAGCGCCGGCGCGCCGCCGATCGTGGTGACGACGATCGGCGGGCCGTCGGCGGCGAACAATTGCGGGTTGATCGTGCGCGCCAGGTCGCGCTCCAGCTGACCGAACGCGGTCAGCAACGCGCGCACGTCCTCGGCTTCGGGCGCCAGCCGCGCCCGCGTAGCCACGAGCGTGTCCAGCCCGCGCCACGCGATCAGCGACACCACGGCCAGCACGCTGATCGCCACCAGCAGCTCCAGCAGCGTGAAGCCGCCGCGGTGTCGTTGCCTGGTCGGCCGGCGTTTCGTCATTGGTTGGTCGGCAGCACTGTCATCATTTCGGCCAGCTGCCGGCGCGTGCCGCCGCTTTCCGTGAATACGCGCAGCTCGACGCGGCGGAAGAAGGGATTGGGCGTGGACTTGACGATCTGCTCGCAGGCGAGCGTCACGCCGCCGTTGTCGCATTCGCTCGCCGACTGACCGAGGTCGAGCCGTTGCCGCGCCAGCCGCAGCTCGAGCAGGCGGTTTTCGGCCGTCAGCGAAGCGAGCAGCTTCAGCCGCGCGTCCTCGGCGGCATTGGTCAACGCCATCGCGCCCCGCATCGCGGCGGCGAGCGCCACCCCGATGATCACCAGCGCCACCAGCACTTCCAGCAGCGTGAAGCCGGCGCCGCGGTCAATGGCTCGCCAGCGTGCCGCGTCCGCTCTCATCGAATTCCACCGCGACCTGAGCGAGATCGTTGGCCAACTCCAGCCGCAGGCGCGGCTGCACCCACTCGCGCGCGATCGGCACGCGCACCGGCGGGGCTCCGGGGCCCAGCACCACCTGCGCCGGCTGCCTGGTGCCGGCCTCGACGACGGCGAGCCGGGTCAGCGGCCGCTCCCATTTCCTTTCGCGCAGTAAATCGTCGCCGGTCACCAGCCGCCGCTCGCCGCCGGACTCCGTCACGAAGCGGTAGCCGTGGACGTCCGCCTCCCAGACGATCGGCGCCTGGCGGATGCGCGCCTCGTCGGCCGCCAGCGCGAGCAATTGGCCGATTCTGGCCGCCTCGCGCACCAGGCTCTGGCGCGGGTCGGGCGTGACGCTGATCGTCACGATCGACAGCAGGATGCCGGCCAGCACCATGACGACCAGCAGCTCGAGCAAGGTGAAACCGCGCGCGCCGCGTCCGGCCCTCATGGCTGCTGCCGCGCAGGCAAGGGGACGCGCCCTACAGCATCCACGAGCCGATGTCGGCGTCCACGCCCTCACCGCCGGACTGGCCATCGCGGCCGAAACTGAACACGTCGATCTCGCCGCGGAGCCCCGGGTTCAGGTACTGGTATTCCTTGCCCCACGGATCCTTGGGCAACGACGAACGTTCCAGGTAGCCGCCCTGCTTCCAATTGTTCGGAATGGGCTCCGTCGTGGGCTTTTCGATCAGCGCGCGCAGACCCTGCTCGGTGGTCGGATAGCGGCCGTTGTCGAGCCGGTACAGCTTCAGCGCTTGCATCAGCGACGCGATGTCCTGCTTGGCGGCGGCGATGCGCGCGTCGTCGGTACGGCCGACCACGCGCGGCACGATCAACGCGGCGAGGATGCCGAGGATGGTGATGACGACCATGATCTCGATCAGCGTGAAGCCGCGCGAGGAGGAAGCGGGGGCGTTGCGTTCGTTCACGGCGTGCGATCCGAGTGCAGACGGGGGTTGCGTGCCGAAAGCCTTGATTGCGCGATGCTTTTCGGGCGCGGGCGAGAGGCCGCGCGCATAATATCAACGGCCTCGATGGCGCGAGCGCGCGATCGGGCAATGGGTAAGACGACGGGATGAGGGCGCGGCGGCGCCGAAGGCCGAGGATGGACGTGGGGACATGAGACGTTGGTTGGGACTCCTCGGTCATCTCGCGGCGCTCGCCATCGTCAGCGCAATCGCGGCCTACTGGGCGATCAAGATTTTGACGCCGCCGCCCATCAGCGCGCCGCCGCCCATCAGCGCGCCGCCGCCGCGCGACCCCGATCCGGTGCTGGCGGCGCGCATGTTCGGGCTGGTGCAGGTGGCGCAGGCGCCGGTCGCCAGCAACGTGCAAGTGGCAGGCGTTTTCTCCGCCGGGGCCGACTCCTCCGCCGTGTTGATCGTCGACGGCAAGCCGGCGCGTGTGTTTCTGCTCGGCCAAGAGGTTGCCCCGGGCACCACGCTGGCGGCGGTCAGTCCGGACGGCGTGACGCTCGCCACCGGCGCGGGCCGTCAGGAAGTGCGAATGCCGCCGCGGCCGCCCGTTGCGGTGGGTGGGGCGCCGCCGGCGCCGGCTTATACCCGAGAGGGCAACACGCTGTCGGCGCCGAGCGCGCCGCCGGCGGCACCCCGGCCGGTGCCCGTCCCCCCGCCATCGGGCCTACCGGTCAACCCGCCGCCGACGCAACCCGCGATCGCACCGCCCGGGCGAGCGATGGTGCCGGCGGCGCCGCCGGAGCCGCCCGCGGCGACGGGCAATCCGACGGCGAGCCAATGACCGGTACCCTGCGACGGCCCCCGATGGCTGGCGGCCGAAAGGTATGGTTGCCGCGTGATGGGGGCGCCCGAAGCGAGGCAGTCCATGGGTGAGCGTATCTGGCGCCACGCGCTGTTCGTTCTGAGCGCGGCGATGGCTGCGGCATCGATGCTCGACCTCGACCGTGGCCGGCTGGCGGGCGCTCTGAGCGATGCCGGCATCGCCTGCCTTCTTCTGGCGCTGATGCCGCAGTTCCGGTTCCTGCGCGCGATCGTCGCCGCCAGCGAGCGGCCACGTCCGCGCGAAGAATTGTTGCGCGACATCGCACGCGTGCCGCGTCACCCTTGGGCTGACCGCGTCGGCGCCGCGGGCTGGTTGCTCCTGGCCGGTTCGCTCGTGCTGCGCGCGTTCGGCGTCGAATAGGCGCCAACGGCACTCGTTCGACCGGCCGTTCCGCGGATTCTGCAACCCATCGCCTGCCGATCGCCGCGGCCGGGCGCGCCCGATACAGTTCGGTGTGCGCCCGCCGGTGCGAGCGCTCGAAGGGCGTGATTCGATCCTTCCAACCGATGCAAAAAACCACTGAAACGATCGTCGATTCCGCGACGGGCGCGCGCGACGCAAGACGCAGGCTCGATGGTTGGCGCCGGCTCGGTAGCGATATGGCCACCGGGGTGCGTGCTGCGGCGCACTCGGCTGCCCCTGTGCTCCTTCGGCTGTTCGCGCGCCTCGGTGACTGGTTGGCGTCGGTCGGGTGGGCGAAGTTCTTTCTGGTCGCCCTGCTATTGCTGGCGTTGGGCGGCCTCGTCGGCAGTGTCGTCTTCGAGCGCGGTCCGGCAGTCGTGGTGGAACGGGCGGCGCCGGCGGAGCCCGTCAAGGTCACGATCGCCGTATCCGAGAAAGGCTTGACGATCGCTCCAAGCCGACGCGATGGCGCGACGACGCAGTCGCCGCCAACGGAACCCCGCGTGGCGATCGACGACAGGGGCGTGCGCATCGCCACCGACAGGGACGGCCGCAAGGTGGTCGTTTCCGTCGACGGGCGCGGTGTCCGGATCGAAGAGGGCGCGCACGTCGACGCCGATTCCGCCGGACCAGCTCCGACCGTGGTGCTGCCGGCGGAAGTGGTCGCCGACCCGGAGCGGGTCGAGCAGGCGCTCGAGGCCGCTCGGGCGAAGATCGAGGAGATCGTCGGCGACCAGGTCGCGCGCCAAGTGGCACGCCGTACGCGCGTCTATCAGGAGCGCTCGAGCGACTGGTTGATGTCGTTCGTCATGTTGCTGATCGTGACGGGCGTGATCGTCAAGGTAGTGCTCGGTTCGAAGAAAAAGGCCGAATCGCGCGCGCAGGCGGCGACCGCTACCGCGGCCGAGGAGGGCCTGAAGCGCCAGCTGGCGGAGGCACAGCTCAAAATGATGCAGGCGCAGGTCGAGCCGCATTTCCTCTTCAATACGCTCGCCTCCGTCGACTTCCTAATCGAAACCGATCCGCCGCGGGCGTCCAGAATGCAGAAGAACTTGATCGCCTATCTGCGCTCGGCGCTGCCGCAGATGCGCGAGGGTTCCACCAGGCTCGGCAAGGAGGTCGAGCTGTGCCGCGCGTATCTGGAGATTCTGAAGGTGCGGATGGACGAACGGCTTAATTACGCGATCAACGTGCCGCAAGGGCTGCTGTCTGCGCAGTTTCCGCCGATGATCCTGCAGTCGCTGGTCGAAAACGCGATCAAGCACGGGCTTGAGCCGAAAGCCGAGGGCGGGTCGCTCACGATCACCGCCGATGTCGCCAACGGCAACCTGCGCGTGGCCGTCGCGGATACCGGGCTGGGGTTCGGCGCCGGGTCACGGCCCGGAACCGGTGTCGGCCTGACCAACGTGCGCGAGCGGCTGGCCGCACTTTATGGCGGACGTGCGACACTGACCGTAGATGTCAACACGCCGACCGGAACCATCGTGACGATCGAGGTTCCGTACGCCGTCGATGTCTCAGCCGCCGTGGCGCCGCACGCCAGCAGCGCGCAGCCGGCATGAACTTGGAGTGACCGCCATGGCGAAAGCGCTAATCGCAGATGACGAGCGCCTGATGCGTGAGCAGTTGCGGGCGCGCCTCGCCGACGTGTGGCCGGAACTGCAGATCGTGGCCGAAGCCACGAACGGTCAAGAGGCCATCGACCTCGTGCGCCAGCTTAAGCCCGACCTGGCCTTTCTCGACATCCGCATGCCGGTCAAGACCGGACTCGAGGCGGCGCGCGAGATCGGAGACACTTGTCACGTGGTTTTCATCACCGCCTACGACCAGTACGCGGTCGATGCGTTCGAGGGCGGCGCGATCGACTACGTGCTGAAGCCGGCCGAGCGCGAGCGGCTCGAGGTAACGGTGGGGCGGCTGAAAAAGCACCTCGGCGCCAAGCCGGCCGACCTCGGCGCCTTGTTGGAACGGTTGGCGGCCAAGCTCGGCGAAGCCGCGCCACGCGCCCAACCGCGATATCTGCAGTGGATCCAGGCATCGATCGGTCAACAGATCCGGATGATCCCCGTCGACGACGTCCTTTTCTTCACGTCCGACGAGAAGTACACGCGCGTGCAAACCGAAGCCTACGAAGCCCTGATCCGTAAGCCGATCAAGGAATTGGCCGAACAGCTCGACCCGGAACGGTTCTGGCAGATCCACCGGGCGACGATCGTCAACGTAGGGGCGATTGCCGGCGTGGTGCGGGATTTCCGCGGGCGCCAGCTCGTCCAGGTGAAGGGTTACGCGGGCAAGCTCGAAGTCAGCCGCAATTACTCGCATCTGTTCAAACAGATGTAGTGGGTGCGGTGGGCGACGTGGCGGGGCGGACTCGCCCGTTTGACAAGGCCGGGCGCGGCCAAGATAATTTGCGGTTCCCTGCGGAGGGGTGCCCGAGCGGCTAAAGGGGGCAGACTGTAAATCTGTTGGCTTACGCCTACGTTGGTTCGAATCCAACCCCCTCCACCAGTCTGAACGGTCCAGGTTGGCCGCGGGGCAAGGCGGGTGTTGCTTTCGGCGATCGGGACTTTGGGTACGAGGCGGGTGTAGCTCAATGGTAGAGCAGAAGCCTTCCAAGC
>JAKANT010000058.1 GCA_021823635.1 Pseudomonadota bacterium | reverse complement strand
AGGCGGCGCGCGAGATCAAGGCGCTGATCACCGACTCGGGGGTGAAGGTCGAGGCGGGTTCGGCGCTGGTCAACGAAGCGGGGGCCACGATGAAAGAGATCGTGGCGCAGGTCAAGCGGGTGGCGGACTTGATCGGGGAGATCACGGCGGCCACGCAGGAGCAGAGTGCGGGCATCGAGCAGGTCAATCAGGCGGTGGGGCAGTTGGATCAGATGACGCAGCAGAATGCGGCGCTGGTGGAGCAGAGTGCGGCGGCGGCGGCCAGTTTGAAGGAGCAGGCCGAGCGGCTGGCGGCGGCGGTGTCGTTGTTCAAGCTGGGGCAGCAGGAGACGGCGCGGGTGATTGCGGCGGCGCAGGCGAGCAGCCGGGCGGCGGCATCGACGCCTGTCGCGCCGCGGCACACGAGCGCTGCACCTCGCGCCGCCTCCAACCCGGCCAAGGCGCCCGCCACCCCCAAAGCCACCCCGTCGCCCAAACCCTCCACCTCCCACAGCGACGACGGCTGGGAGGAGTTCTGAGGTCTTCACCGTAGGAGAGCGAAATGCGCGACAACGGGCCCGTGACACAGAGGGAGTTCGACTACGACCGCAGCCAGATGCTGGTGTCGATGACGGACCTCAAGGGCCGCATCACGTACGCGAACGACGCGTTCGTGGCGGTGAGCGGCTTTACGCGCGAAGAGCTGCTCGGCAAGGCGCACAACGTGGTACGCCATCCCGACATGCCGCCGGAGGCGTTCGCCGACCTATGGCGCACGCTGCAGGAAGGGCGGCCGTGGACCGCGCTGGTCAAGAACCGGCGCAAGGACGGCGACCACTACTGGGTGCGGGCCAACGTCACGCCGGTGCGCGAGGGGGGCGCGGTGATCGGGTATCTATCGGTGCGCATCAAGCCGACGCGCGAAGAGGTAGAGGCCGCCGAGGCGCTGTACCGGGACATGCGGGAAGGCCGACTGCGCGGCGCGCGGCTGCGGGGCGGGCGGCTGGTGCCGGCCGGCTGGCGCGCCGTGGGTTGGCGGCTGCGCGCGATGACGGTGAGCGCACGAATCGCGGCTGCACTTGCCGCCTGCGCGCTGGCGCCCGGATTGGCGTGGGCGGCCGGAGCGCCTGCCTGGCTGGAGGCGTTATTAGCGTTGACGACGGCCGGCTTGGCTTGGTGGTGGCTGCACGCGCAGGTGGCGCGGCCGCTCGCAGGCATTTTGCCGATGGTCGAGCGTCTGGCGAGCGGCGATTTGCGCGTGCGTCTGACGCCCGGCCGGGTGGATGGCGGGCGGGTGGATCAGTTCGCCGACATCTATCGCGCGATCACGCAGATGGCCGTGAACATCGGCGCCACCGTGCAGGACGTGGTGCGGCAAACACAGGACACGCATGTCGCGGTGTCGCAGATCGCCGCCGGCAATCAGGACCTGTCCGCGCGCACCGAGGCGGCCGCCGCCAGCCTGCAGCAGACGGCGGCGTCGATGGAGCAGATCTCGACGACGACCCGCAACACGGCCGAATCGGCGCAGCGCGCGGCGCAGCGTTCGGCTGAAGCGGAACGTGCGGCGCGCGACACCGACGCTGCCGTTGCGAGCATCGTCGAGACGATGCGGGAGATCGCCGAGGCGAGCCGGCGCATCCAGGCCATCGTCGGCACGATCGACGGCATCGCCTTCCAGACCAACATCCTCGCGTTGAACGCGGCGGTGGAGGCGGCGCGCGCCGGCGAATCCGGCCGCGGCTTCGCGGTGGTGGCGGCCGAAGTGCGGCAACTGGCCAACCGCGCCGGGTCGGCGGCCCGCGACATCCAGTCCTTGATCGCAGACAGCGGTCAGCGGGTCGACCGCGGCGCCAAGGCCGTAGGCGATGCGCGGCAGCGCGTCGAGGCGCTGGCCCGTCAGTTGAGCGACGCGGTGGCGACGATCGCGCAGATCAAGGACATGGCCCAGCAGCAGGCCGCGGGGGTCCGGCAGGTCAACGAGGCGGTCAGCCAGCTCGACCGCAACACGCAGCAGAACGCGGCGATGGTTGAGCAGGTCGCCGCGGCCGCCAACAGCCTGCGGTCGCAGGCCCAGAAGATGGTCGCTGCCGTGTCGGTGTTCCGCGTCGAGGGCAGTGTGGCCGCCAACGAGGCGTTCGCGCGGCCGGCGCCGAAAAGCAATGCGGCGCGAGGCAATACGGCGTGAACTGAGGCGCCTTCCGCAGCTGCTGCCGGGCGAGCCGCGGCCGCCCGTCGGCCGCTTCGCTCCGCCCCGTCGGCAGGACGCATCCGCTCGAAGCGGGCGCCGAGCTGGCCGCGCGCCCGACCTGCGCCAACTGGCTGCGGCGGAGCGCCTAGCGCGCAGTCACGTCTCGCCGCGCGTGCGCCGGGAAGCGGTTCGAAAGGGAGGCCAGCAGCCGCTGCGTCCGCCGCGGTGACGAAGCGCCGGACCGCCGAAGGCGGCGGCGTCGGTCAGCGACCGGGGGACAGCGCGACCGGCTGGCCGTTGGCGCCGTACAGGGCCGCGCCGCCCGCCTGGCGCAGGAATTCGAGCCGCGCGCGCGTGGCGGCCAGCCGTGGCGCCAGCAGCAGCGCGTTGCGATCGTTCAGTGCCTTGGCCTGCTGCACCAGCTCACGCGGCAGGTCCGCGGCGCGGGCGTGCGCGGACAGGCTTTGCAGCAGGGGTTCCTTGCGGTCGGCGATCGCCGCCAGGCGATCGATGTCGCCGGCAGCGAGCGCCTCGCCTTCCTCGCGCAGCGCCTGCACGAGCGCGGCGAGCACGTCGGCGGCGGTCATTCGGTTCAGCTCTTGCGGCCGAGCAGCTCGGAGACGCTGGCGAGCAGCTTGTCGGCGATCGCCTCGGCGTTGACCTTGAAGCGGCCCTCGGCGATGGCGGCGCGAATCTCCTCGACCTTTTGGGCGTCGAAGTCCGCTGTCCCGAACTGCGCTTCGAGTTGCGCCAGCCGTGCGCCCAGGTCGGACAGCTGCACGCGCTCCGTTTCGGCGACCGGCTCGGCGCCGCGCGCGCTCGACGTGCGGGCATCGCTCGGGGCGACGATCCGCTCTGTACGAGCCGCTTCGGTTGCCGGTGAGATCTTCATGGCGCCTCCTGGCGTTTCTCCTACCAACCAAACCCCTTTTCGGCGATCGCCGCGGCGACTTTAGCCCGCCGCCGCTCCGGCGAGTGACGGAAAAGCGGGAGCATTCAGAACGTCACCTCGACGATGCGCCCGGCGCGCGCGGTGCCGGTGACGATTCTGCCCGACTCGGTGCGCACGCGGACGCTGGCGCCGTCGGTCGCGGAGGCGAGCGCCACGCCTTCGGTGCTGATGGCGAAGCCCTGACCGCGGCCGATCAGCCGCACCGGCTCGCCTTGCCCCACCACCTGCGGCGCACGCAACGCCGCCAGCGCGATCGGCTGGCCGCTGGCGACCGGCCGCGCCAGCACGCGGCCTTCGATCTGCTCGAGGCGCGACACGATGCCGCCTGCCTCGCGCGTCCATTCGATCTCCGCCGTGCGCACGTCCTCGGCCAGCAGCGGCGCGCCGGCCGCGAGCGGCCGCGCCGCCACGAGCGCCGGGCCGTAGATGCGCACGGTCACCGGCACCTGGATCGACCAGCTCGCGCCGGCGACGCAGCGCACGCCCACGAAGCCGCGGCCCCACAGCCGGGCCCCGCGCGCAAGGAACGCCTCGCTGCGCGCACACGGTGCCGCCGCGCGCGCATCGACGTCGCCCACCGTGACCTCGATGCGCGACTGCGCGCCGCCGGCGGCGGCCGCCGCCTCGCGCAGCGCGAACAGGCGCACCTGCTCGGTCAGTTCCGCGGCCAGCGCATCGGCGCCGGCGACGACGAGCCATAAGGTGGTGAGGAGCCGACGAATCATGGCCGCGAGCGTAGCCCCGCCCGTGCCACCACATGCAGCGAGATGGCGCGCGCAAGCGCGGCTTTTTGGCCAATCGTCCGTGCCCCTCGCACGAATAATCGGCAGCGACGGAAAAAGCTTGAGCCTCGCGATGCTGGACAGACTGACCGCCGCGCTGAACTTCAACGCCACCGCCCTGCTGTTGCGGGCCGAACGCACGCGCGTGCTGGCGAGCAACATCGCCAACGCCGACACGCCGCACTACAAGGCGCGCGATTTCGACTTCGCCGCGGCGCTGGCGCAGGCGACGGGGCGCGCGACGGCGCAGGCGCCGATCGCGCGCACGCAGGCGGCGCACCTGCCGGCCAGCGGCGCCGCAGCGCAGCCGGCGCTGCTGTATCGCGTGCCGATGCAGACCGCGCTCGACGCCAACACCGTCGATCTGGACCTCGAGCGCGCCGCCTTCGCCGACAACACGGTGCGCTACGAAGCCAGCCTGCGCTTCATCAACGGCCAAATCCGCACGTTGATGACGGCGATCAACGGACAGTCGTGAGACGGCCGTCGGTGCAAGCCCATCGCCTTGCCGGACGGTCGGCCGCCGCGGCCGACGCACCGCGCTGAACGGAGAAACGCATGTCGCTGTTCAAGGTCTTCAACGTCTCCGGTTCCGCCGTCTCGGCGCAGAGCCAGCGGCTGAACGTGGTGGCGAGCAACCTCGCCAATGCCGACTCGGTTGCCGGGCCGGACGGCAAGCCGTACAAGGCGCGCCAGGTCGTGTTCCAGACCCATCTGGTCGATGCCGATCCGACCAGCGCCGGCGTGCGCGTGGCGGCGGTGGTGGAGGACAACGCCACGCCGCGCCGCATCCTCGATCCGGACCATCCGCTGGCCGACGCCGACGGCTACGTGACGATGAGCAACGTCAACGTGGTCGAGGAGATGGTCAACATGATCTCCGCCTCGCGCAGTTATCAGACCAACATCGACGTGATGAACACCGCCAAGAGCCTGCTGCTGAAGACCCTGCAACTGGGGTCGTAGACCGCAGCGGCGCAACGAAGGATTGACCGATGACCGCCCTTTCCACGCTGACCGGCCACATCGACGCCGCCGCGAGCGTCAGCCGCAACAACGGGGTCACCACCGCCAAGGAACTGAACGACCGTTTCCTGCGCCTGCTGATCGCGCAGATGAACAACCAGGACCCCCTGAATCCGCTCGACAACGCGCAGGTCACCTCGCAGATGGCGCAGATCAATACGGTGACCGGCATCAACGGGCTGAACGAAACGGTCGCCAAGCTGATCGAGCAGTTCGCGCGGCTGGAGTCGCTGCAGGCGGCGCAACTGACCGGCCGCTCGGTGTTGGTGCAGGGCAACGCGCTGGCGCTGCCGGACGATGGCAATGCCATCGGCGGCATCGAACTCGCGCTTGCGGCCGATCGCGTGACCGTGGAGATCCGCGACGCCGCGGGACAGGTAGTGCGCGAGCTGCAACTGGGCCGCCGCGACGCCGGCGTGTCGCGCTTCGACTGGGACGGCAAGACCGCGAGCGGCGCGCAGGCCGCCGCCGGCACCTACACGTTCACGGTGAAGGCGATGAGCGGCAACCACGAGATCGGCGCCACCGCACTCGCCGCGCGTCGCGTCGAGGGCGTGCGCCACGGCGGCGGCGTGCTGCAACTGGTGCTCGCCGGCGGCGCGACGGTGGCCTACGGCGACGTGCGGCAGATTCTCTGATAGAGGTGACGAGATGAGTTTTCAGCAGGGGCTATCGGGCCTGAACGTCGCGGCCAAGAGCCTGGACGCGATCGGCAACAACATCGCCAATGCGTCCACCGTTGGCTTCAAGGCGGCGCGCGCCGAGTTCGCCGACGTGTACGCCAAGTCGCTCGCCGGCGGCGGCGGCGTGCAGGTGGGCATCGGCGCCAAGGTCGCCGCCGTGCGCCAGCAGTTCACGCAGGGCAACATCGCCACCACGTCCAACCCGCTTGACGTCGCGATCAACGGCAACGGCTTCTTCCGGCTGTCGACCAACGGCACGATCTCGTACACGCGCAACGGCCAGTTCTCGCTCGACCGCGACGGCTATCTGGTGACCGCCGACGGCGCGCGGCTGACCGGCTATCCGGCCGACGCCAGCGGCCAGATCGTCGCCTCGACCCCGATCGACCTGCAGCTTTCGCTCGCCAACATCGCGCCGCGCGCCACCTCCGAAGCCTGGATGTCGCTGAACCTCGATTCGCGCGACGCGCCGCCGACTTCGGCCTTCAGCCTGAGCAATCCCGCCAGCTACAACTCGTCGACCGCGATGACGGTGTACGACTCGCAGGGCAACTCGCACACGCTGACCACGTATTTCCGCAAGACCGCCGCCAACACCTGGGACGTGTACGCGGCGGCCGACGGCGCGTTGATCAACGGCGGCAGCCCGATCGGCACGCTCAGCTTCAACGCCAGCGGCACGCTGGCCGCCGACGTGACGATGAACGTGTCGATCCCGCTCACCAACGGCGCGGCCACCCCGCTGGCGTTTCCGCTCACCTTCCCGATGAGCGACATGACGCAGTTCGGCGTCAATTTCGCGGTCAGCGAGCTGCGCCAGGACGGCTTCACGACCGGGCGGCTGGCGGGATTCGCGATCGGCGCCGACGGCGTGATCCTGGGCCGCTACACCAACGGCCAGTCGCGCGCGCAGGGGCAGATCGTGCTCGCCAACTTCATCAACGCGCAGGGCCTGGTGTCGCTCGGCAACAACCAGTGGGCCGAGAGTTCGGACTCCGGCCAGCCGCTGGTCGCGTCGCCCGGCTCCGGCACGCTCGGCGTGCTGCAGTCGGGCGCGCTGGAGGAGGCCAACGTCGATCTCACCGAAGAGCTGGTGAAGATGATCACCGCGCAGCGCGTCTACCAGGCCAACGCGCAGACGATCCGCACGCAGGACCAGATCCAGCAGACGCTGGTCAACCTGCGCTGAGCGCTGAAGTCCGCCGATGGACCGCGTCATCTACACCGCCATGAGCGGGGCCAAGCACCTGCTGCACCGGCAGGAGACGCTGGCCAACAACCTCGCCAACGCCAACACGACCGGCTTTCGCGCCGACATCGCCGCGCTGCGTGCGGTGCCTGTGCGCGGCCAGGAAGCGGGCACGCGCGTCGCTGCGGTGGAGACCACCATCGGTTCGGACTTCACGCCGGGGCCGATCGTCGCCACCGGCCGCGATCTGGACGTCGCGATCCAGGGCGCCGGTTGGCTGGCGGTGCAGGCCGCCGACGGCGCCGAGGCCTACACGCGCGCCGGCAGCCTGCAGGTCGCGCCCGACGGCACGCTGACGTTGCCCAACGGGCTGCCGGTGCTCGGCGAAGGCGGGCCGATCGTGGTGCCCGCCAACGCCGCGCTCACGATTGCCGCCGACGGCACGATCTCGGCCAGGACGGCCGGCCAGAGCGCCACCAACGCGGTGGGGCGGCTGAAGCTCGTCAACCCGCCCACCGAGGAATTGAGCAAAGGCACCGACGGACTGTTTCGCTTGAAAAGCGGCGAGGCGGCGGAGGCGGATGCCGACGTGCGGCTGGTGGCGGGTTCGCTCGAAGGAAGCAACGTCAACGTGGTGGAGGCGATGATCGGGATGATCTCGGCGGCGCGCCAGTTCGAACTGCAGCTCAAGCTGCTCGATGCGGCGCGCGACAACGAGCAGAAGGCGAACGCGGTGATCGCGTCGGCCTGACAGACGACGGCTTTGCGCCCGACGGCGTGACCAGCGAAGACGAATCGCGAACGACCCACGAAGGATCACGGACATGATCAAGAGCCTGTGGATCAGCAAGACCGGACTGGATGCGCAGCAGACGCAACTGGACGTGGTGGCCAACAACCTCGCCAACGTCGGCACCACCGGGTTCAAGCGCGCGCGTGTGGCCTTCGAGGACCTGCTGTACCAGAACGTGCGGCAGGCGGGCGCCAATTCGTCGCAGCAGACGCAGTTGCCGACCGGGCTGCAGGTGGGCACCGGTGTGCGGCCGGTCGCCACCCCGCGCATCTTCACGCAGGGCAACTTGCAGCAGACCGGCAACCAGTTCGATCTGGCGATCAACGGCGCCGGCTTCTTCCAGGTG
>JAKANT010000057.1 GCA_021823635.1 Pseudomonadota bacterium | reverse complement strand
CGACTTGCGGAACCAGAAATCGCGCACCGTGCCGTGCTCCGGCGTGCCGGGCGCGCCGAACCAGAATTCGAGTACCTCCGACGCGGTCGTCATCGATACGGCGACGCCCTAAACACGCATTGGCTGCACGCCAAAGCGCGGTCGCGGCCCGCTCACGGCTCTGTCGGCAGTCCGGCCGCGAGCCACTCCGGCATGCCGCCGCGCAGCCAGTAAACGTTCGTGTAACCGGCGGCGCGCGCCCATTTCGAAGCCTTGTACGACTTCCAGCATTCCGGGCCGTTGCACAGAAAAACGACCGCCTCGTTCTTGGCCAACTTGTCGAGCCCGGCGAACGAGTCCACGCTGGCGTCGAAATCCGGCTCCTTCAGGCTCTTCTCGCCGTACGGAATCAGCAGCGCACCGCGGGCGCGCCGCGCCTTGTATTCGCGCTCGGTGCGCACGTCGACCAGCTTGGCGCCGCGGCCGGCCAGCTCCAGCGCTTCGCGCGCGCTGACGCGTTTGACGCCGGCCAGCGACTCGGGCGTGAAGATGCCCAGGCTGGCGACGTATTCGTACGGCGCCGGGTCGCTCGTGGCGCGGAAACGCTGCACCCCGGGCAGTGCGTTTTCCGTGGTCGTGATCCACTGCACGACCGCTTTCTTCAGCGCCGGCGACGTATCGCGGCGCACCGCGACGCCGAATCCGGCCGGCAGCGGACGCGAGGCGGCGACCACCTGCGCCGCCGACTTATGTGCGGCAGACCATTCGTTCCATTCGCGCTCGAGCGCCACGGTCAGGTCGAAGCGGCCGGCGCCGAGCGACATCAGCCCGGCGATGCTGCTGCTCTGATAGCTCACTTTGAGTGCGCGCACCGAAAGACCGCCCTGGTTCAGCAGGCCGCGCCCCACGTACGTTCGCAGCGAATCCTCGTGCGGAAAGTACGCGCTCTTGCCTTTCAGGTCCGGTACGCTCCTGACGCCACCGCTGGCCACCAGCACGTAACGTTCTTCGCCTCCGCTGGCGGCGACCAGCTCGTAGCCGTGCGCGAGCGCGGAGGCGACGACGTGCGCCGGTCCGATGACCGCGTCGTTCTCTCCCGTGCGGGTGGCACGCATCGCGTCGCGCAGATCGCGCAGCGGAATCACGGTCACGGGCGCGCCGGCAAGACGGGGCAACGGGGTGTTCGCGACCATGATCGGCAACAACTGGCTGCCTTCGTCGGCGGGGTCCATCGCCACCAGGACCCGATAGGTGGATTGCGCGTGCACGGCAGCGGCGGCAAGGGCCAGCGCGCACGCCGACACCCCGCGCCGAAGAATCGATCCGCACATGCTGCACCTCCTCGGCAGATCGAACGATGCCGCCTAACCTAGCGCCGAATCGGTCGGCGCGAAAGAGCGCGACGGACCGAAAAGGGGGCGCGACGCCGCGCTTTTCGAACCCGGCAGAGCAGACCGCTACGGTGTCTGCGGCGTCGCGGCAGATATGGTGCGCGCCGCTTTCGTCGACGCCTTGCGACGGCGCGGCCGTGGCGGCGCCTCGTGCCGGTCCGCCGCAGCGCCATCGCCCCGCGCGTTCGCCCGCTGAAGATTGGCGGCCACGCCGGCGGCGGTCTCGGTGGCCGCGAGCGACGCCCGGGAGAAGCTGGGGTCGAGCGCGTCGTCCCACGGCGCGAGAAGCAGCGCGTAAACCAGGTTTTCGAATTCGGGCGCGAAGCGGTCGATGATCTGCTGCGGGTCGCCGCACACTGCGCGGTCGGTCACCAGCCCGAACTGCACGCCTCCGTGGTAGGAAAGGATCGAAACGCCGACCGCGACGTCGCCGGCCTGCGGCACCCAGAACATGAGCTGCTGGATCGGCGCGCCCGCCAGATACAACAAGTCGGTCGGCCCCGGCACGTTCGTCATCACGGCGCTCGTCTTGCGCGCGAACAGATCGAGCACCTGCCTTTGCAACGCGCGCGGGACCAGACCGACGAAGCCGAGGATGGCCATCGCCAGCAGCGGCGTGTAGCCGCCCTTCAACTCGGCCATGCGCCGCCTTATCTCCAGTGTGCGCACGACCGGATGCTCGATGCCGATCGGCAGCAGCACCGGCACCAGCCCGAACTTGTTGCCCAGCGTCTGCGCACTGCCTGCCCCGCGTAGATTCACCGGCACCATCGCGCGCAGTTCGGCACCGTCGATGTCTTCGCCACGCGCGCGCAGATAGCCGCGGATCGCGCCGGCCACGCACGACAGCAGCACGTCGTTGACCGAACAGCCGAGCGCCTTGCCGACCGCCTTCACGTCGTCGAGCGTGAGCGGCTCGCACCAGGCGACGGCCTTGGTCCCGCTCGGCTTGCCCTTCAGGCTCGTGACCGTGTCGTTGTCCATCAGCGCCAGCGCCGCCGCGTCCTTGGCCAGTTGCAGCGCCGCCTCGGCGGCACCGATGGCGGCCCGGCCGGCCAGTTCCGGTTCCTGCAGCACCCGGCCGTAGGCGCGCAGCGCGCGCTGCGCCAGGTCGCCGGTGGCGTCGATCGCCTTGACCGTCGCCTCCGTCAGCGGCTTCAGCCACGCGTCCCACGGCGCTGGCGGCCCATGCTCCGCGGGCCGCTGCGCGGCGGGAAAACCTTCGTCGTCGGCGCTGCGACCGGTCATCGACAGCAGCACGCCGACCAGCGCGATGCCGTCGGCGATACAGTGGTGGATGCGAACGATCAGCGCGGTGCCGCCCTCGTAGTTCTGCACCACGTGCATCTGCCACAGCGGCCGCCCGGCATCGAGCGGCTGCGCCGCCAGCTGCGCTACCAGCGCCTGCAGCTCCGCCTTGCCGCCGGCACCGGGCAGCGCGACGCACAGCAGATGGCGGTCGAGGTCGACCTCGACTTCTTCCCACCAGGCGCCGCCGGTCTCGACGACGGCGCGGCAACGGAAGCGCCGGAACGACAGGAACTTGTGTTCGAGGACGCGCCGCATGCGCGCGAGGTCGAAGCCGGCGCCGAGCTTGATCACGCCGACGATCATCATCAGATTGCCGGACGAGTCCATGCGCAGCCAGGCCGTGTCGACCGGCGACATGCGCTCGCGGCGCGCGCGCGCTGCTGCCATCGTCTCCTCCTCGCGGTCGAACCTATGATAGCTTTCGCGCAAGCGCCGCCACCGGGAGGACGACATGAGCGATCTGAAAACGCAATTCGAACGAGCCGTCGCCGACTCGAAGACGCTTCCGGAGCGGCCCGACAATGCCACGCTGCTGAAGTTGTACGCGCTGTACAAGCAGGCCACCAGCGGCGATGTCGCCGGCAGCCGGCCCGGCTTCTCCGACATGGTCGGCCGCGCCAAGTGGGACGCTTGGAACGCGCTGAAGGGGACGTCGGCCGAGGACGCGATGAAGCAGTACGTGGCGCTCGTCGAAGAGCTGAAGGGCTGAGCCGACGGACAGCCGCCCGCGCCGGAGCGACGGCCTCCGGCCGCCTCGACGCTTCGCAGCCGGCGGGCGTTACGCCTTGCGGCCGCCTTTCTTCTCCCCGGACTTCGCCGCTGGCGCAGCGGCCGCCGCCGCGAGCAACAGTTCGTCGAGCCGGTGCTCGATGTGCTGTTCGATCTTCCCCTTGAACGCGCTGAGCAGCAGGCCGAGCTTGGCCTCGAGCCGGATCTCGGTCGGCGTCACCGCCATCGTGCCTTCCACGCCGCTGCGCGAGAAGCGCAGCGTGTCGCCGTCCCAGACGCTTTTCAGGTCGTATTCCTGAGCCAGATCGTCGGCGGTTTTCTGTGCGATCTTCTTCGCCTGCGCCACGCCGAGGTGGTGTTTGCGAACGACCTTGATGTCGGCCATGTGCTCTCCCTTTCGGCTTACGCGCGGCGCCGTTCCCACACCTCGGGGTTGAGCAGCGCCGGCGGGCGCCGTCCGGCCAGCACATCCTCGAGGTTGCGAATCGCCAGTTGCGCCATCGCCGCGCGCGTCTCCCGCGTGCTCGACGCGATATGCGGCGACAACACCGCGTTTTCCAGCGCCAGAAAGCCGGGATCGAGCGCGGGCTCGTTTTCGAACACGTCCAGCCCGGCCGCGAACAGGCGCCCCGCGCGCAAGGCGGCGATCAGCGCAGCGTCGTCGACCACACCGCCGCGCGCGATGTTGACCAGCACGGCGGTCGGCTTCATCAGCGCCAGTTCGCGCGCGCCGATCAGGTGATGGGTGGCCGCCGAGTACGGCACCACGACGATCACATGATCGGCTTCGGCCAGCAATGCGTCGAGCGTGCGGTATTCGGCGCCGCCTTCGAGCTCCGGCGCCAGCCGCGTGCGATTGTGATACAGCACGCGCATCGAAAAACCGGCCGCACGGCGCGCGATCGCGCGGCCGATGCGCCCGAGCCCGACGATGCCGAGCGTCTTGCCGAACAGTTCGACCCCCATCAACGCCTCGAACTCCCAGCGCTTCCAGCGGCCGGCACGCAGCCAGCGTTCCGCTTCGCCGAGGCGGCGCGCGGCGGCCAGCAGCAGCGCCCAGGCGTGATCGGCGGTCGCCTCGTTCAGCACGTCCGGGGTGTTGGTCGCAGCAACGCCGTGCTCGGTGCAGGCGGTGAGATCGATGTTGTTGAAACCGACCGCGATGTTGCTGACCACCTTCAGCCGCGGACACGCCGCCAGCAGCGGCGCATCGATGCGGTCGCCGCCGGTGACCAGCGCGCCGTCGGCGTCGCCGAGACGTCGCGCCAATTCGTCCGCCGACAGCGGCAGGTCGTCCTGGTTGTCGCGCACGTCGTAGCGCGCGCGCAAGGCGTCGATCAGCTCCGGGAAGATGCGCCGCGTCACTGCGACGCGAAGTCGGGTCTCGCTCATCGGAAGAATATGAAAGTCATCGCCACGAACAAAGGGATCAGCAACGCGCCCGACCACAGCATGTAGCCGAAAAAACTCGGCATCGCAATGCCGCGCTCTTCGGCGATCGCCTTGACCATGAAGTTCGGCGCGTTGCCGATGTACGTGTTGGCGCCCATGAATACGGCGCCGGCGGAAATCGCGGTCAGCGTCGAGGCCATCGTCGTCATCAGCACCTGCGCGTCGCCGCCCGCCAGATTGAAGAACACCAGATAGGTCGGCGCATTGTCCAGAAACGACGACAGCGCCCCCGTCAGCCAGAAATAGGCGCCGTCCACCGGCTGGCCCTGAGCGTCGGTGACCAGCCGCACCAGCGGCGCGAAGGCGCCGGCGGTGCCGGCCTTCAGCATCAGGAGCACGGGCGCCATCGTGATGAAGATGCCGAAGAAGAGCTTCGCCACCTCGGCGATCGGCGCCCAGCCGAATTGGTTCGCCTTGCGCGTCGCTTTCGGGGTGACCGCGAGCGAAATCGCCGCCAGCACCAGGAAGGCCGCGTCGCGCAGCAGTCCCTCCAGGCTGAGGCGCTGACCGAAGACTTCGATCTGCACGCCCGATTTCCAAAGGCCGCTCGCCAGCACAACGCCGACCACCAGCGCCAGCAACAAAAAGTTGACGCCGCCTTCGATGCGCAGCGGCGAGTCCGGGGTCGGATCGCGTTTCAGGCCGCGCGCCAGGTCGCGCCGGTAAAGCACCAGGTCCAGCGCCAGATAGATCGCCAGCAGCGCGCCGACTAGGAACAGCATCGGCCAGAACATGTGCGTCACCGTCCAGAAGAAATCGACGCCCTTCAGGAAGCCGAGGAACAGCGGCGGATCGCCCAGCGGCGTCAGCGAGCCGCCGGCGTTGGCGACGATGAAAATGAAAAAGACGATGGTGTGCACGCGATGGTGGCGATTGTCGTTGGCGCGGATCAGCGGCCGGATCAGCAGCATCGCGGCGCCAGTCGTACCCATCAGGCTGGCGAGCACGGCGCCGATCGCCAAAATGCCGGTGTTCAGCGCAGGTCCGCCGTGCAGGTTGCCGCGCACGTAGATGCCGCCCGCGATCACGTAAAGCGTGCCGATGAAGACGATGAACGGCACATACTCGGCGAGCAGCGTGTGCAGCGCGACGTCGGCCGCCACCGCCGGCCCGTGCGCGACGGCCAGCGGCACGAGCATCGCCAGCGCCCAGCCGGCGGCGATCTTGCCGTAGTGGCGATGCCAAATGCGCAGCGAAACGAGCGGCAGCAGCGCGATCGAAAGCAGAATGCCGACGAACGGGACTGCCCAATGCAGCCCCAGTTGCGCGGCGTCCAGTTGCGCCGCCTGAGCCGCCGGCGCCGCCGATGCGGCGGCGAGCGCGCCGACGGCGAGGGCGACCGGCGTCACTTGCGCGGCGGGCGCGTGGCGCGCTTGACGAAGTCGGCGATGCGTTCGACCCCCGCTTCGATCGCCGCCTCGGAAGCGGCGTACGAAAAGCGGATGTGCTGGCCGTCGCCGGCCACGCGCGGACCGAAATGGATGTCGGCCAACACCGCCACGCCGGCTTCGTGCAGCAGCCGCTTGCGCAGTTCTTCGGAATCGGCGGCGCCGATCAACGCGCAGGCTTCGGTCACGTTCGGCCACGCGTAGAAGGCGCCGCCGGGGGTCGCGCAGCGAAAACCCGGCACTTCGTTGAGCAGGCGCACGATCAGGTCGCGCCGGGCGTGGAAGCGCCGACGCATGGCTTCCGCTTCGTGCTGCGGCCCGGTCAGCGCCGCCAGCGCCGCCCACTGGCTGATCTGGCTCGCACACGACTCGGTGTTCGTGATCCAGCGCGTGAACACGGGCGCAAGGCGCCGGTTGGCGGCAAAGCCGATGCGCCATCCCGTCATCGCGTAGGTCTTCGACGCGCCGTCGGAGATGATGGTGCGCTCGCGCATGCCGGGCAGGCTGGCGATCGAGGCGAACTCGCCGTCGTAGACCAGCCGGCAGTAGATCTCGTCCGCGTACACCCACACCTGCGGGTGGCGCTCGAGCACCGCGGCGATCGCCTGCAGGTCGGCACGCGACAGCAGACCGCCGGTCGGGTTGTGCGGCGAGTTCAGGATCAGCAGCTTGGTGCGCGGCGTGATCTTCGCCGCCAGTTCGTCCGGGTCGAACGCGTAACCGCGCGCTTCCCGCAGCGGCAGCGCGACCGGCACCGCGCCCTGGGCGACGATCTGCGACTCGTAGATCGGGAAGCCGGGCAGCGGGAAGATCACCTCGTCGCCGGCGCCGTGATCGGTGACCGACGCGATCGCGTAGGCGATGAAGGGCTTCGCACCGGCGCCGATCACCACCTCGTCGGGGGCGATCTCGATGCCGCGCAGCTTCGACATCGACGCCGCCGCGGCGGCGCGCAGCTCGTCGATACCGGCCGACGGCGTATAGCCGTGCTTGCCGGCGCGGATCGCTTCGATCGCCGCCTCCTGCACGTGCGCCGGCGTCGGAAAGTCCGGCTGGCCGATGCAGAAAGAGATGATGTCGCGGCCCGCGCGCTGAAGCCGATTGACTTCGGCGAGGACGACGAAGGCGTTTTCGGTGCCGAGGCTGTCGGCACGCTTGGACAAGGCGAGCATCGGCGGCGCGCAGAAGGAAAAACGGCGCCGCATTCTAGCCGCCGGTCAGGCCGCATGGCGCCGAGATCAGCGCCGGATATCGAACACTTGGCGCAGATACGCGAGATAGGCCTCGTCCTCGCACATGTTCTTCTCCGGCGAGTCCGACAGCTTGGCCACCGGCTGGCCGTTGCAGCGGACCATTTTGATCACGATCTGCAGCGGCGTGTAGCCGAGATCGTTGGTCAGATTGGTGCCGACGCCGAAGGCGACGATCGCGCGGTCCTTGAAGCGCCGGTACAGCTCGGCCACGCGCGGGAAGTCGAGCGCGTCGGAGAACACCAACGTCTTCGTGCGCGGATCGACCCGGTTCTTGCGGTAGTGCTCGATCAGACGCTCGCCCCAGACGATCGGGTCGCCCGAGTCATGCCGCGCGCCGTCGAACAGCTTGCAGAAGTACATGTCGAAATCGCGCAGGAAGGCGTCGAGTCCGTAGACGTCGGACAGCGCGATACCGAGATCGCCGCGGTATTCCTTGGCCCAGACC
>JAKANT010000056.1 GCA_021823635.1 Pseudomonadota bacterium | reverse complement strand
GGGCGTCGTCGATCTGTTCGCGGCGGCGGGCCTTGCGAAGTCCGACCTCTCGATACTTTCGGACGAATTCCTCGCCGAGGTGAGCGGCATGCCGCAGAAGAACCTCGCGGTGGAACTGCTGCGCAAGCTGCTGACGGGCGAGCTCGCCCAGCGCCGGCGCAAGAACCTCGTGCAGGCGCGCTCGTTCGCGGAGATGCTGGAGGCCGCGATCCGCCGCTACCAGAACCGCGCGATCGAGGCCGCGCAGGTGATCGAGGAGCTGATCGCCTTGGCGCGCGAGATGCGCGAGGCGAACGCGCGCGGGGAGAAGCTCGCCTTGTCGGAAGACGAGCTCGCCTTCTACGACGCGCTGGAAACCAACGACAGCGCAGTCAAGGTGCTGGGAGACGAGACGCTGCGCGCCATCGCGCGCGAGCTAGTCCAGACGGTGCGCAACAACGTGACGATCGACTGGACGCTGCGCGAGAACGTGCGCGCGAACTTGCGGGTGCTCGTCAAGCGCATCCTGCGCAAACACGGCTACCCGCCGGACAAGCAGGAGCGCGCGACGCAGACCGTGCTCGAGCAGGCGGCCCTGCTCTCGGCGCAATGGGCGGCGGCTTGAAGTGGGCGTGACAGCGGCTCGAGCACCCGGCCATGCGCGCCTTGGGCAGTGCGGCCACGAAGGCTGGCCTTACACGATCTGCCGCCGCC
The DNA here is from genome assembly GCA_021823635.1 of Pseudomonadota bacterium. GTDB lineage: Bacteria > Pseudomonadota > Gammaproteobacteria > Burkholderiales > Burkholderiaceae_F > JAKANT01. The sequence continues at coordinate 7,258 of JAKANT010000056.1, read as the reverse complement.
CCCGCCTGCTCCCAGAAGGCGACGTATTCCTCGGGCACGAACAGGCGATCCTCGGGTTTACGGCGCACGGCGTCCCGGGCGCTCGCCCGGCGGGCGGCAGGCTGTCGGTGCCCGGACGTGAGGAAAGGTGCGATCGGCGGAGGGTGGGACCCGCGCAACGGGCCGAGCGCTAAGCGCCTTCTCGGCAGCGCGATGGCAACCGACGGCTCTTGGGTTGCAATGCCTGACCGAGGCCACCCCGACTCGATGACCCCGGCCGGGCGCCCCCAACCTGCCACAAGCCCGACCTTTGATTTAGGTTAGCGCCAAAACCTAAAATTACGCCGCGTGTTGTTTTAGTTTCCCGATCCGATGCACCGACCTCCTCCCGGCCGCTACGTCACCGTCAAGACCGCCGGCGAGCCATTTCAGGCCTTCGTGCCGGTGCCGCTGCCGCCCGAGCCGCCGATCGTATGGTCGGCCGCACTGCGGCGGCGCTTCGACGGGGCGCTGGTCGCCTTGGGAAGGTTGGACGCTGTGACCGCGATGCTGCCCAACGCGGCGCTTCTGCTTTACAGCTTCGTGCGCAAGGAGGCCGTGCTGTCCTCGCAGATCGAGGGGACCCAGTCCTCGCTGGCGGACCTGCTGCTGTACGAGATCGACGAACAGCCGGGCGTGCCGGTGGACGATGCGCGCGAGGTCAGCCGATGCGTGGCGGCGCTCGAACGGGGCCTGAAGAGGCTGCGCGGCGGGATGCCGCTGTGTACGCGCCTGCTGTGCGAGATGCACGAGGTGCTGATGAACCATCCTGGCGGCCGCGGCAAGACGCCGGGCGAAGTGCGCCGCACGCAGGTTTGGATCGGCGGCACGCGGCCCGGTAACGCCGTCTTCGTGCCGCCGCCGGCCGATGCCATGCCGGAGTGCCTGACGTCGCTCGAGCGCTTCCTCAACGACGAGCCCGAGCCCGTGCCGCCGTTGATCAAGGCCGCGCTCGCCCACGTGCAGTTCGAGACCATCCACCCGTTTCTCGACGGTAACGGACGCCTCGGGCGGCTGCTGATCGTGCTGCAGCTGGTGGCCGACGGCGTGCTGCGCGAGCCGATGCTGTACCCGAGCCTGTTCTTCAAGGCGCATCGGGCGCTGTACTACGAGCTTCTGAACGAGGTTCGCCTGCGCGGAGATTGGGAGCGCTGGCTCGACTTCTTCGCCGAGGGCATCGAGGCGAGCGCGTCGCAGGGCCTGACGACGGCCACTGCGTTGCTCGCGCTCGTCAACACGGATCGCGACCGGATCGCCGGGCTCGGCCGCGCGGCGGCGTCGGCGCTGGCGGTACACCAGGCGCTGCAGCGCCAGCCGATCGCCACCTCGGCCGCGCTGGTCAAGGCGACGGGACTGACGCCGGCCACCGTCAACAAGTCGCTGGCGCATCTGGAGCGCATCGGCGTCGTGGGTGAACTCACCCACCGCCAGCGTGGCCGCGTGTTCAGCTATCGAAAATACGTCGAGCAACTGGCGGCCGAATTGCAGGCGCCCGCGTGAGCCAGTTCGTTTCGCTCGAACGCGAATGGTTGGCGATCTTCGATCCGGCGTGGAAGGCCGAGGCTGCGGTGCGCGCCGATCCGCGCACGGCGTGCTTCTGGGCACGCCGCGGCGATGAGCACGCGTCCGGCATCCGGGTCGGCTACGCTACGCGACAAAGATCGAGCGGCTGTGTCCCCCGATGCGCGCCGGCGCGATAGGCGTTGCCGGCTGCGCTGCGGCCGGCGACGAAGCCGCGAACGAGACCGCCGATCCGATGGAAGCGTTCTTGCGCACCGCCTATACGGCGCACCTGCCCCGCGAAGGCACGATCGCGATCCGTGTGGGCCAGGCAAACGCCGCCCTCGAGGCGCTGCTCGCGGCGCATGGCGCCGATGGGTGGGCGTACATCACCGCTTGGAACCCGGGCGCGCGTTTGCTCTCCGCGGTCGAGAACGCCAAGCGTCACCGCGCGCTCGTGGATCTTCTGCAGCGCATGGGCCGCACCTTTTTCGAAGGCGAGGGCGTTCCGGACGAGCCTGGCTGGGAGCCCGAGCGCAGCGTGCTCGTGATCGGCATCGCCGAGGACGAAGCGCGTGCCATCGGCCGTCGGTTCGGTCAGCTCGCGATCGTCTGCGGGCGCCGCGGGCAGTTGCCGCGTCTGCTCGCCTGCACGGATTGACGGGCCGGGCGGGCAAGCGGGCGCGACGCGACCGGAAAAGCGCAGGCGATCGAAGGTGGCCATGAGGCTGCGAGCGGCGCGAGGCGTCGCCGAGCAACCGCTTGCTCGAAATGCAGGCCGTGGCCGATCATTGCCGCCCGCATCCAAAGGAGGCAGGCGATGGGTTATCGCAGCGTGTTTCGCGCCGGCGTGTTCGACGGCCAGACGGTGATCGTGACCGGCGGCGGCTCGGGCATCGGGCGCTGCACCGCGCACGAGCTGGCGGCGCTGGGCGCGCGCGTGGTGCTGGTCGGCCGCAACGAAGAGAAGCTCGCCGCGGTGGCGGCCGAGATCGCGGCCGACGGCGGTGCGGCCGAGAGCGCGCGTTGCGACATCCGCGAAGAAGACGCCGTGCGCGCGCTGGTGGCCGACGTCGTGGCGCGCCACGGCCGCGTGCACGCGCTGGTCAACAACGCCGGCGGGCAGTACGTGACGCCGCTGGAAGCGATCACGCGCAAGGGCTGGGATGCGGTGCTCGCGACCAATCTGACCGGCGGCTTTCTGATGGCGCGCGAGTGCTTCGTGCAGTCGATGCGCGCGCACGGCGGCGCGATCGTCAACATCGTCGCCGACTTCTGGGGTTCGATGCCGGGCATGGGCCACAGCGGCGCGGCGCGCGCCGGCATGGTGAGCTTCACGGAGACGGCCGCCTTCGAGTGGGCGCGCTACGGGGTGCGGGTCAACGCGGTGGCGCCCGGGTACATCGCGTCCAGCGGCATGGACCAGTATCCGCCGGCGCTCGCGCCGATGCTGCGCGCGATGGCGGCCACGGTGCCGGCGGGACGTTTCGGCAACGAGGCGGAGGTGTCGGCGGCGATCGTGTTCCTGCTGTCGCCGGCGGCCAGTTTCGTGAGCGGCGCCTTGCTGCGGGTGGACGGTGCGCGGCCGCAGGTGCGCATGGGCTGGGGCGAATTCGCCGCGCCGGCCGAGGTGCGCGCGCGCGACGCGGTGCGGCCGTTCGAAGGCTTTCACCGCTACCGGCCGCCGCGCGCGCTGGAGCCGCCGGCGGCGGAGGCGGCGGGCGAGTGACGGAGGCGGCGATGGCGGAGCACGACGAGACACAGGCGACGGTGGACGCCGCGGATGAGGCGGCGGTGTTGGAGAGCGCGCGCCGTTTCGTCGCGCGCGAGGTGGCGCCGCACGTGGCGGCGTGGGACGAGGCGGGCGAGTTTCCGCGCGCGCTTTATCGCCGCGCGGCCGAGGCGGGGCTGCTCGCGCTCGGCTATCCGGAAGAACTCGGCGGCATGCCCGCGCCGTGGCGGCTGCGCTGCGAACTGTCGCGCGTGTTGGCGCGCGAGTGCGGCGCAGGCGGCGTGCTGGCGAGCCTGTTTTCGCACAACATCGCGCTGCCGCCGATCGTCGAACACGCGGCGCAGGACCTGAAGCGCGAGATCGTTCCGCCCGTGCTGCGCGGCGAAGCGATCGCGGCACTCGCCATCACCGAGCCGTCCGGGGGCTCGGACGTGGCCGCGCTGCGCACAAGCGCGCGCCGTGACGGCGGCGATTACGTGATCGAGGGGGAGAAGACCTTCATCACCTCCGGCGTGCGCGCCGACTGGCTGACGGTGGCGGTGCGCACCGACCCCGCCGGCCGCGGCGCGGCCGGCATCAGCCTGATCGCGGTGCCCGGCGACGCGAAGGGCCTGGCGCGCTCGGCGCTGAAGAAGATGGGCTGGTGGTGCTCGGACACCGCGCACCTGCGCTTCGACGCGGTGCGCGTGCCGGCGCGGCATCTGATCGGCGCCGAAGGCGAGGGCTTCCGCCTGATCATGCGCAACTTCAACGCCGAGCGGCTGAGCATGGCGGCGATGGCGGTGGGCTTCGCCGAGGCGTGCCGCGACGAGGCGCTCGCCTGGGCGCGCACGCGCCAGACGTTCGGCCAGCCGCTCGTCGCGCACCAGGTGATCCGCCACCGGCTGGCCGACATGACGATGCGCATCGAAAGCGCGGCCGCCTGGCTGGCGCAGCTTGCCGCGCGCGCCGACGCCGGCGACCTCACGCCCTCCTGGGTGGCGCACGTCTGTTTGCTGAAGAACCACGCCACGCAGGCGATGCAGTTCTGCGCCGACGCCGCGGTGCAGATCCTGGGCGGCATGGGCTTCATGCGCGGCACCGCCTCCGAGCGCATCTACCGCGAGGTCAAGGTGATGACGATCGGCGGCGGGGCGGAGGAGATCATGAAGGAGCTGGCGGCGCGCCAGCTCGGCTACGGCTGAAGCGGCGGCGCAAAGCGGCACGTGCCGCCAAGCACTATTCCGTGAAAGTATGATTATCATGCTCGCATGGAAGAGGGCATGCGGCCTGGTCTGCTCGCGCGCGCCGCGCAGTCGGCGCTGACGGCGGCGCTGCGCGTCGCGCCGGTGGTGGTGGTGACGGGCGCGCGCCAGACCGGCAAGACGACGCTGGTGCGGGCGCAGCCGGCGCTGGCACAAAGGCCTTATCTGACGCTGGACGATCTGACGGTTCGGCTGCAGGCGCAGGCCGATCCGGAAGCGCTCGTCGCGCGCGCGCCGGCGCTCGTGATCGACGAAGTGCAGCGCGCCGGCGACCTGCTGCTTGCGGTCAAGCGCGCGGTCGATCGCGATCGGCCGCGGCGCCCCGGCCGCTTCGTGCTGACCGGCTCGGCCAACCTGCTGATGCTGCGCAAGATCGGCGAGACACTGGCCGGCCGCGCCGCCTATGTGACGCTGCGGCCGCTGACGGTCAACGAACTGTCCGGCGCCGGCGGCACCGGCCCATGGGGCGAGCTGCTCGGGGCGCGTTTTTCGCGCTGGTCGCAAGTGCTGCTCGATCGCGACGCGGCTGCGGCCGATTGGCGCCAGGCCGTGCGGCGCGGAGGCTTTCCCGTGCCGGCCCACGAATTGACCTCTGAAGCCGACCGCGCGCTGTGGTTCTCCGGCTACGTGCAGACTTACCTGGAGCGCGACCTACCCGATCTGCGCGCGGTGGCCGATCTGGCGGACTTCCGCCGCCTGGCGCAAGCGGCCTGTCTTCGGCTCGGCGCGCTGCTGAACCAGGCCGAGCTGGGCCGCGACGTCGGCATCAGCCAGCCGCAGGTGCATCGCTTCCTGAACGTCCTGGAGACGAGCTACCTCGCGCTGCGTCTGCCGGCGTATGCGGTCAATCGCACCAAGCGGTTGATCAAGGCGCCGAAGCTGTATTGGTGCGACACGGCGCTCGCGCTCGCCTTGAGCGGGGAGACGGAACCGCGCGGAGCGCACCTCGAGAACCTGGTGCTCGGCGACCTTCTAGTCTGGAGCGAGCTACAGCTGCCGCCCGCGCAGGTGCTGTACTGGCGCACCGCGGAAGGGCACGAGGTGGACTTCGTGCTGGAGTCCGCGCAGCGGCTGCTGCCGATCGAAGTGAAGGCGGCGGCTCGCGTGGTGCCGGCCGATGCGCGCGGGCTGGAGGTGTTTCTCGACGAGTACGGCGACCGCGCGCCGGGTGGATTGCTGCTGTACGCGGGCGAGGAGGTCTTCGCGCTGACGCGCCGCGTGCTCGCCGCGCCGTGGTGGCGGGTGCTGAGCGCCGGCGGGCAGGCGCGCGGCAGGGCGGCGCCACGCAAGCGGTGAACGGCCGATCGGCCGGCTTCGGCGGTCGCGGCGGCGCTACTGCCTCGATTGGCCGGGCCCGGTTCGGGCATGCTACGCACGCACGTCGAAGCGCGCGCAGGACAAATGGGAGGCGCGATGAACGCACCGCGTGATACCGGCAGCGACGAAGCGCTGAAGGCCGACCGCATCGAGGCGGCGATCGCGTTGATGGGCCAGCGGGTCCCGGCGGGGCAGGCGCAGACACTGGCCGCGTTCGCGCGCGAGTACCTGCGCCAGGTGGACCCCGAGGACGTGCTCGACCGCCCGGCCGAAGAACTGATGGGCGCGCTGCTTTCGCATTGGCAGTTCGGCCAGCGGCGCGAGCCGGGGCGGCCGAAGGTGCGCGTGCTGTCGCCGGCCAGCGGCGAGCACGGCTGGAGTTCGCGCCACACGGTGATCGAAATCGTCAACGACGACATGCCGTTCCTGGTCGATTCGGTGACGATGGAGCTGTCGAGGCGCGGCTCGACGCTGCACCTGATCGTGCATCCGATCTTCGCGGTCGAGCGCGGCGCCGACGGCAGCCTGCGTAGCATCCGCCCGCGCGGCGAGGCGCCCGACGCGCCGCGCGAGTCGTGGATGCACATCGAGATCGACCGCCTGGTCGATGCCGCGCAGCGCGCCGAGGTGTTGGCCGACCTCGAACGCGTGCTGGCCGACGTGCGCGCGGCGGTGACCGATTTTCAGCCGATGGTGGCGCGGCTGCGTGAGGCGGCCGACGAGCTGCAACGCGGCGCGCCGGCCGCCGTGGCCGACGAGGCGCACGAGGCATGCGCCTTCCTGCGCTGGCTCGCCGACGATCATCTGGTGCTGCTCGGCTACCTGCAGCACGACCTGGTGATGCACGACGGTGTTGAGGCCTTGCGGCTGGTGCCGGGCAGCGGGCTGGGGCTGCTGCGCGAATCGTCGCAGCCAGCGGTGTCCGCGAGCTTCGCCGCGCTGCCGCCGGCGATGCGCGCGGCGGCGCGCCAGCCGTCGCCGGTTGCCATCGTCACCAAGGCGAACACGCGCTCGACCGTGCACCGGCCCGGCTACACCGACTATATCGGTGTGAAGCGCTACGACGCCGAGGGCCACGTGATCGGCGAGCACCGCTTCATTGGCCTGCTCACCTCCAGCGCCTACATGGAGCGCGTGGCCGAGATCCCGATCCTGCGCGGCAAGGTGGCGGAGGTCAGGCGCCGCGCTGGACTTACGCCGGGCGGGCATCTGGACAAGGCGCTCGCCCACATCCTGGAGACCTATCCGCGCGACGAGCTGTTCCAGATCGCCACCGACGAGCTGTACGAAACCGCGCTCGGCATCCTGCGCTTGGGCCAGCGGCAGAAGCTGCGGCTGTTCGTGCGGCGCGATCCGTTCGAGCGCTTCGTCTCCTGCCTGGTGTACGTGCCGCGCGACGCCTATTCGACCGAGCTGCGCCGCAAGTTCATGGACATCCTGACGCAGG
>JAKANT010000055.1 GCA_021823635.1 Pseudomonadota bacterium | reverse complement strand
TCACGCTGCCGCTCTTCGCGCTGCTGCCGGATGCGCAGTCGGCGCGGCACGGCTTCGCGCGCGACTTTTCGCTCGCGCTCGGCTACGCGGCGTTGGCCATGTTCGGCATGTCTTTCGCGCTCACCGCACGCTTTCGCCGGCCGACCGCGCCGTTCGGCATCGACATCGTCTACCACTTCCATCGTTATCTCGCGCTCCTGGCGCTGGCGATCGCGGCCGCGCACTATCTGATCCTGCGCGTCGCCAATCCGGCCGCGCTCGGTGCCGCCGACCCGCGTGTCGCGCCCGCGTACATGACGGCCGGGCGCGTCGCACTGCTGCTGTTCTCGATCGTCGTGGTGCTGGCGTTGGCGCGGCGCGCTATGGGCATCGAATACGACCGCTGGCGCATCTCGCATGCGGCGCTGGCCACGGCCGCGGTGGCGTTGTCGATCTGGCATCTGCTCGGCGCCGGCAATCTGCTCGACCGTCCCTGGAAGCAGGCGCTGTGGGCAGCGTACGGCCTGTCGTGGCTGGGATTGATCGCGTGGGTGCGCGTGATCCGACCGTGGCGGCTGGCGCGGCGCCCGTGGCGCGTCGTCGATGTGCGGCCCGAACGCGGCCGCGTGCACACGCTGGTGCTGGCGCCGCCGCCGCGGACGCGGCTCGCGTTCGCGCCCGGCCAGTTCGCGTGGCTGGCGCTGCGCGCCTCGCCGTTCGCGATGCGCGAGCATCCGTTTTCGATCGCGTCCAGTGCACACCGCCCGCGCGGCGACGAACCGATCGAACTTTCGATCAAGGCGCTCGGTGACTTCACCGCAACGATCAAAGACGTGCGCCCCGGTGAGACGGCGTATCTGGACGCCCCCTACGGCAACTTCAGCTTCGATCGGTATCCGCACGCGCAACGGTTCGCCTTCATCGCCGGCGGCATCGGCATCGCGCCGATCATCGCGATGCTGCGCACGGCCGCCGACCGCGACGACCGCCGCGCCTTCGTGCTCATCTACGGTAACCGCACCTGGGACGGCGTCGCGTTTCGCGAGGAGCTGCAACGGCTGACGCAACGGCTGAACCTGCGCGTCGTGCACGTGCTGATGGAGCCGCCGACGGATTGGCGCGGCGAGCGCGGCCTGGTGACGCACGAGGTGCTGACGCGGCATCTGTCGCCCGACGACGCACAGGCGGAGTACTTTCTATGCGGGCCGACGCCGCTGACGTCGGCCGTCGAAAAAGCGCTCGTGTCGCTCGGCGTGCCGGCGGCACGGATTCACTTGGAGAACTTCGACTGGGTGTGAGATGACCAGAGTGGTGCGGGCGCAGGTGTTGGCGGCGACGACGGCGCTGCTGGTAGTGGCGTTGGCGGCGGTCTTCGCCGCGCTACGCAATCGGGAGCCGACTCGACCGCCGCCGCCGACAGCCGCCACCGCCGCAGTCGTCGTTGCCGACGCGTCGAACGAAGCCGGCCGGCGCGCCTTCGACAGACTGAACTGCGGCATGTGCCACTCGATCGGCGGCCGCGGCAACACCGACAGCCCGCTGGACGGCATCGGCGCGCGGCGTGACCGCGCCGCGATCCGCGAGTGGGCGACCGGCACGGGCGCAGCGCGCGACCGACTGCCGGCCAGCATCGTGCGGCGCAAGGCACGCTACGTGGACGATCCCGATCTGGAACCGCTGGTCGAATACCTGTCCCGTCTCAAGTAGTCGGCCGCCGTGCGCCGCGTCAAACCGATCGAGCTGGCGCTGCAGGGCGGCGGCGCGCACGGCGCATTCACCTGGGGCGTGCTCGACCGGCTGCTCGAAGACGAGCGGCTGGAAATCGTCGGCATCAGCGGCACCAGCGCCGGCGCGATGAACGCGGTCGTGCTGGCCGACGGCTTGATGCGCGGCGGCCGGCAGGCAGCGCGCGAACGGCTGGCGCACTTCTGGCGCCGCGTCAGCGGCGCCGCGCCGGCCGACGTGTTCGGCGCCTTCTTCGGCAACTTCGTTCTGGCCGGCTCGCCACTGGCGTGGTACCTGGACTGGGTGGGGCGCGCGTTCTCGCCGTATCAACTGAATCCGCTCGACATCAATCCGCTGCGCGAAATCCTCGCCGCCGAAGTCGACTTCGAGCGCGTACGCCGCTGCGACAAGCTCAAGCTGTTCGTGTCCGCCACCAACGTGCGCACCGGCAAACTGAAAGAGTTCCGGCAGCACGAACTGTCGGTCGAAGCGGTGCTCGCCTCGGCCGCGCTGCCGATGGTGTTTCGCGCGGTCGAGATCGACGGCGAGGCGTACTGGGACGGCGGCTACCTCGGCAACCCGTCGCTGCTGCCGCTGGTGGCCGACAGTCCCGCGCACGACCTGCTGCTGGTGCAGATCAATCCGATCCACCGCGAATCGATACCGACCAGCGCGCCACAGATCCTCGACCGCTTGAACGAGATCACGTTCAACAGCAGCCTGGTCAAGGAGCTGCGCACGCTCGCGCTCATTCAGCAACTGCTGCGCGAAGAAGGCGCGCCGCCGCCGGGCGGCCGCGCGCCGCTGTTCGCGCAGATCGAAGCGCTGCGCATGCACCGCATCGCCGCCGAAGCCGAGCTGGCGCAGCTCGGCGCCGGCTCCAAGATGAACACCGCATGGGCTTTCCTGCGCCGCCTGTACGGCATCGGCCGCACCGCCGCCGACGAATGGCTCGAGCGCAACTTCACGCACGTCGGACGCCGCTCGAGTTTCGATCTGGGCGCGTTTCTGCGGTGACGGCTGCGACCGCGACCGCAGGCGACGAGCCAAGCCGATCCGGGCGCCGCTACGATCGGACCGACATCGGCGCACCGGAGAACGAACGATGAAGGAATCGACCAAGGCGCACCTGCGCCATACGCCGCGCTACCTGTTGATCGGCGTGATCACCGCCGCCCCGTTGTGGGTCACGTGGCTGGTGTTCGATTTCTTGCTGACGCAACTGTCGCGCCTGGGCAGCCCCTGGATCAACGCGCTGGCGGCGGCGCTGCGGCGCGTGGCGCCGGCGCTCGCCGACTCGCTGATCGATTCCCGCTTCCAGTCGCTGCTGGCCGCACTGCTATCGCTGGTGCTGCTGTACCTGCTCGGATGGGCCGCCAGTCGCGTGATCGGCCGCCGCATCCTGGACGCGCTGGAAGCGGTCGTGCAGCGCATTCCGCTGGTGGCGGCGATCTACGGCGGCACCAAGCGCTTCTTGAGCGTGGTGAAGGAAAAACCGGGCGACGTGCAGCGCGTGGTGTTGATTCCGTTTCCGACGCCCGAGCTGCGCGCGGTGGGCTTCGTCACGCGCGTGCTGGAGGACGAGGCAAGCGGCCGCAAGATCGCCGCCGTGTACGTGCCGACCTCGCCCAATCCGACTTCCGGTTACATCGAGCTGGTGCCGCTCGAGCTGTGCACGCCGACCGACTGGTCGATGGACGAGGCGATGAGCTTCGTGATCACGGGCGGCGCCACCGCGCCGGCGCGCGTGCGCTTCGGCGCCGGCGCCTGACGGCTCAACCCAGCGGGCTGTGCCGCCCATCGCCGGCGCCGCGACGGCCACGGTCCGGCTCGCCATCGGGCGCGACTCCTGATAGCTCGACGCCAACAGCGGCGCCCGCGATGCCATTGAACGGCGCACCGGCGCGAACGCGGTTTTTACGAAGAAGCGACATTCGTAGTCGTTTTTTCGATATACCAGGATGGCAGTGCGACCGAACTTCAGCGGGCGCGCCTGCCGGTCTCGGCAGGCGCTTTTTTCCCGATACACCCCATGATTAGACGGTTCATCCGCATCGAGACGCTCGCCGCGGCACTTTTGCTGAGCGCACTGCTAACCACCACCGCGCAGGCGCAAGCGCCGATCGTGCTGCGGGTCCACCATTTCCTGCCGCCCGATTCGAGCGAAGCGCTTAAGCCCTGGTGCGAGCGGCTGGAACGCGCTTCGCAGCAACGCATGCGCTGCCAGATCGTGCCGGCGATGGGGTTGGGTGGGAAGCCGCAGGAGCTGTTCGATCAAGCGCGCACCGGATTCGTGGACGTGAGCTGGACGCTGGCCGGCTACACGCCGGGCCGCTTTCCTTCGCTCGAGGTCTTCGAGCTGCCGTTCATGTCCAAATCCGCCGACGGCACCTCGCGCGCTCTATGGGAGTACTACACGCGCTACGCCAAGCACGAGTTCACCGAGGTGAAGCTGCTGGCGCTGCACGTGCACGACGACGGCCTGCTGCACATGCGTAACGCCCCGGTGCACACGCTGGAAGACCTGAAAGGCAAGCGTGTGCGCGCGCCCAGCCGTTTCGTTGGACGGCTGCTGGCCGCGCTCGGCGCCGAGCCCGTGACGGTGCCGTTGCCGGTCATGCTCGAGGGCATCGTCAAGGGCTCGCTCGACGGCACCGTCTTGCCTTGGGAGGCGGTTCCGCCGACGCGCTTACAACAGCGCGTGAAATTCCACACCGAAACCGATCCGTTGAAGCCGGCCCTCTACACGGCGGTGCTGATCCTGGCGATGAACTGGGAGCGTTACCGCAGCCTGCCGCCCGACTTGCGAGCGGTGATCGACCGAAATGCCGGTGTCGAGTTGTCCACCGAGCTCGGGCGCCTGATGATCGAGGGCTCCAAGCCCGGCCGTAAAGCGGCGCTCGAGCACGGCAACAAAGTCAACACCGTGCCCTACGGGGAGCTATCCCGCTGGGAGAGCCTGACGCCGCCGCTGTACGCGGCCTGGGTGGAAGAAATGAACAAGCAGGGGCGACCCGGCATGGACCTACTGCTCGATGCACGCGCATTGATCGAGCTGTATTCGTCGCCCATGTTCGGCGGCAAGGGCGCGAACCGCCGTTGACGGCGAGCGCTACGCGGCGATTGGCGGATAGTGCGGGCAAGCCGCGGCAGCAGCGCGAGCGCGCGCCGGTTCTTTACCGACGCGAGCGTCAGACGCGCCCCGTGAGCAGGGCGCGGCGCGCCGCTTCCATCTCCTTGCGGCGCGCCGCGTCGAGCCGCGGATAGCGGAGGTCGAGCGACTGCAGCGTCTCGATCGCGATCTGCGCCACGATCAGCCGCGCGTTTTTCTTGTCGTCGGCCGGCACCGCATACCAGGGCGCGGCGCGCGTGCTGGTCGCCCGCAGGCACGCCTCGTACGCCGCCATGTAGCGCGGCCACGCCTTGCGCTGTTCGAGGTCGGCGGCGTTGAACTTCCAGTGCTTGTCCGGGTCCTCGATGCGCGCCAGCAGCCGCTTGCGCTGCTCTTCCTTCGAAACGTGCAGAAAGAACTTGACGATGCGGGTGCCGTTACGGTGCAGGTGCGCCTCGGCGTCGCGGATCGACCGGTACCGCTCCTCCCACAGGTCGTCGCCGACGGCGGGCAGCCGCTGCGCGGCCAGGATCCGCGGCTGCACGCGCACGATCAGCACCTCCTCGTAATACGAGCGGTTGAAGATGCCGATGCGGCCGCGCTCCGGCAGCGCGCGCCAGGCGCGCCAAAGGAAATCGTGGTCGAACTCTTCCGCGCTCGGATGCTTGAAGCTGAACACCTGGCAGCCCTGCGGATTGACGCCCGACATCACGTGCTTGATCGCGCTGTCCTTGCCGGCCGCGTCCATCGCCTGAAAGATCAGCAGCACCGCATAGCGGTCGTCCGCGTATAGCTTTTCCTGCAGCTCGGCCAGCCGTTCGCGGCCGGCGGCAAGTCGCGCCTCGTAGTCTTGCGGTGAGGCGTAGTACGGCGCCACGCGCGTCGGCCAGCGACGCAGGTCCAGTCTGGCGCCGGGTTTCACGCGATAGCGGTCCACATCGATCGTCTTGCCCATCGGACGGCTCCTGCGGTGGGTCGAAGCCGCGATGATGCCGGCCGCCGCAGCTCCGCGGGCACGCGGGCGCCAATTGCCGTTGGTCCCGATGGCCGGCGCGGCCGGCCGCTGGCAAAAGGTGCGCCTCGATCGAAACCGGCCCTGCCCCGATGCGCTACCTGTATATCGCCCTGATCGTCGTGCTGACCGCGCTCGTGCTCGTGTTCACGGTGCAGAACCTCGGCACCGTCACCGTCGCCTTTCTGACCGCCAGCGTCACGCTGCCGCTGTCGATCCTGGTGATCCTGGTCTACTTGCTCGGCATGGTGACCGGCGGCGCGCTGTTTTCGGTCGTGCGCGGCTGGATCCAACGCGCGCGGGTGCGACCCTGACTACGCGAACCGATACTGGATCTTCATCGTCACCGCCGCGCCGGCGATCATCGCCGCCAGCGCGAGGAACGAGCCGAGCGCGAGCGTGGAGGTGCCGCTCACACCCTGACCGATCGTGCAGCCCATCGCGACGAAGCCGCCGAAGCCCATCAGCAGGCCGCCGATCAGATGGTTGGCGAAGTCCTGCCAGGACGCGAACCATTCGATGTGGAAGCGCCGCGTCGCGACCGAATACAGGAACGAGCCGAGGATCACGCCGAACACGGTCATCACGCCGAAGGTGAGCAGGCTGAAGCGCGTCGGTTGCATCAGATAGCGCAGCGTGTCGCCGATCGGCGATATGAAGGTCAGCGACTGCACCTCCACACGGCTTGGGCGGTCGGCGGCGAACATCGCGTACTCGCGCCAGTCCTCGGCGTACGGTCCGCCCGTGATGAACCAGCCGGCCACCACGGCCAGACCGACCACCACGCCGCCGACCGTCAGATTGGGGTTGCGGCGGAAGACCTCGGAGCTGAACACGAACCACAGGATGCCGGCCACGATCAGTCCCCCCACCACCGCGCGCGTGATCTTCGGATCGGTGCCGGCCACGGCGCTCACCAGGGCGTCGATGTTCTGGCCCTTCGCACCCAGGGGCGCAAGGCTGACGATGGTCGGCTCCAGCCAGCTCATCACGGTGATGTTGAACAGGTCGGTGGTGAACATCGCGTAGGCGACCACGGCGATCAGGGCCGCCACCATCAGCGAGCGCAGGCTGCCGCCGCCGATGCGCACCAGCGTCTTGGAGCCGCAGCCACCGGCGAGCGACATCCCCACCCCGAACAGTGCACCGCCCACCAGGTAACGCAGCCAAGCGAATTGCGCCGTGCGGTACGGTGGCAGCGTGTTGTCGGGCAATTGCACGATGCCGGCAAGCTCGAGCACCAGCACGCCGGCGGCGGCCACCGCGACCGCAAGCAGCCAGGCGCGCAGCCGGCCGAGATGCCCCATGTTGACCCAATCGGACACCGCACCCATCGTGCAGAAGTTCGTTTTCGCCATCACGGCCCCGAGCACGACGGCGAGCACGAAAGCGGAGCCGAGCACCGCGGTATGGACGTTCAGTTCCATCGGTAACAACCCTAGAGGGAGCGCGACCCCGGGGTCGCGAGCGGCCGATTATGCGCAGCGGCGATGAGCGTCTGCGTACGCCTTGCGGGTAATAACCCTTCCGGGTTAGACGTTTTGGTAAGTCGCGATGTTATGGTCATCGCGTCGCTGCACACCAGGAGGAACAGATGACTCGCGAACATCGACGCGGACGCCGCCAGACCCTTCGATTCGTGGGAGGCGCGGCCGTCGCCGCCGGCGCGCTGGCCCTCGGCATCGTGCCATCGGTCGAGGCGCAACAGACGGGTCCCGGTTTCCCGCAGCCGGACGAAAAGGTGCAGGAGACATTGCAGCGCCTGTTTGGCAATCGTCCTCTGCAGCCAGCCGGCGACCGCATCAAGCTGGAGGCGCCGACCATCGCCGAGAACGGTTCGGTGGTGCCGATCAAGATCGACGCCAAGCTGCCGATGGCGCCCGACAACTACGTCAAGCACGTGTACGTGATCGCCGACAAGAACCGGCGGCCGCTGAACGCCAAGTTCACGCTGACGCCGGAGTCCGGCGCGGCGGCGCTCGCGACCAACGTGCGGCTGGCCGCCACGTCCGACGTGCGCGTGATCGCCGAGATGAGCACCGGCGCGCTGTACGAAGCGAAGCAGGAAGTGAAGGTCACGGTCGGCGGCTGCGGCGGCTGAGGCGCGACAGCGGGCAGGACACGAGGAGACGACACGATGTCTACGGGTCAGGTGCGTATCCGGGTGCCGGAGAAGGCGAAACCCGGTGACGTGGTCACCGTGCGGGTGCTGGTCACGCACCCGATGGAGACGCTGCAGATGCAGGGCGGCAAGCCGGTGATGAAAAAGTACAACT
>JAKANT010000054.1 GCA_021823635.1 Pseudomonadota bacterium | reverse complement strand
GGCGGCACGTAGCCAACCGAGCCCGACGCCGGGGGCGGTGCGGCCGCTGGGGCAGATGCCGGTGCCGGAGGCGGCGGCGCGACACCCGCACCGGGTTGCGGCGGCGGCGGCACGTAGCCGGCCGAACCCGACGCCGGGGGCGGTGCGGCCGCGGGCGGCGGTGCCGAGGAAAGTACCGGCGGTGCAAGGATCTTGGGCGGCGGGTTGAATGGAACCACAGCCAGTGGCTGAGCGCCGGCTGCCGCCCCGTCGGTGATCGTCACGCGGCCGCTGACCAGAGGCGCCGCGAGCGCGTGTTGCGAGGTGCCGACCACCACCTGCCAGCGGCGGCCATGCGCACGCAGCTCGGCGTCTCCAAGCTCCAGGTCCAGCACCACGCGGCCCGTGCCCTGCGCGGTGACGATGTAACCGGGTGGCGTCGCTGTCGTTGCCGGCACCGGCATCACCTGCACCGTGAACGCCTGCTGCGCGGGCGTCAGCGTCACCTCCACCCGCCCGCGCAACGGCCAGTTGACGACCTCGAAGTCCACGATCGCGCTGCGCACCTGCGACGACAGCGTGATCGCGGCGCTCTTCAGTTCCGCCGCGGCGACCGTGAGCGAGGCAGCGCACATCGTCGCGATCGCGGTCAACTTCGCCAGAGCCCTCGATGTCATAAGCGTCCTCCCCTGGAAAGCAGCCATCGGAGTTCTTTTTCGCAGAACCGGCGTCACGCCGGCGTCACGCGCGAGACTCGCCGCGCGGGCATGCTCGGGTTCGCACGAGGTCAGCGCGGGCGTGCATGCGACCTCCCTTTTGAAGAGTCCAGACCAGAGACGAAGTTCTCCATCGGCGAGGAGCCGGCCGTATCCCGCCGTCGCCAGGCGAATCCGGCGATCGCCAGCTCGGCGGCGAGCTTGGCGCCAGCGAACAGCAGCAGCACGGCGCGCGGCTCGGACGCGGTGAGGGCGAGCCAGCCGCCGGCGATCACCACCACGTGCAGCACCGCGACCCGCGCGTACGGCTCGGCCATCAGCCGGCCGGCGCCCGTGTGCGCCCACGCACCGCGCGCGCGCCAGTCGCACTGGTAGTGCACGACGTGCATGCCGGCCACCACCAGCGCCGAGATCCACCAGCCCGCGTGGTCCTCCCACAGCCCGCCGGCCACGATGCCGAAGAACGCCAGCACGAGCACGCCATGCACCAGCGTGAACAGCCCGTAGTGCAGCGCGAAGAAGGCGCTCGGCGCGAACGGTTTGTCCTCCTTGCCGCGATGGCGTTCGACGTCGCGCAGCTTGCAATACTGCGCGAGGCCCGTGCACAGGTTCTCGAACCAGTACAGCGCGAGCACGCCGAAGACGCTCCACGCGCCGAGCCCGATCGGCACCAGCGCCGCCAGGTTCCACAGCAGGACGGCGACGAAGGTCACGGGCAGTCCGCCGGCGCGGGCCGCTGTTCGCAGCGCGAGGGCGGCTCGTAGTAGTAGGAGCGACCGTCGCCGGCGAACGAGAACTGCTTGCCGTCGCGATCGGTGTGCTGGCCGGAGGTGGGCGTCAGGATCAGCGTGGGCTTAAGCAGTTGCTCGAAGCGAAAGCGATAGGTCGCGGTCTCCAGCGCCACCGGTTCGGGCTTGCCCTTGGTCCTGCCCGCCTTGTCGCGCAGGATCTTGAGGGCTCGGGTTGGAGTGACGTGGATCGTCGCGCCGTCCACCCGGTACCGGCCGGACTCCTCGATGAACCAGTAGTCGGTGTGGTGGTACTGCGACCACCATTCCTTCATGAACGTATAGCTGCCGTCCGTGGCGAAGCGGTAGCGATAGCGCACGTAGCCGTCGCTCGCCCAGGTGCTGGCGATCGAGCGGTACCACTCGTTGGAGGTGAGCGTTACGCCCGCTTTGCCATCGGCCGCCGTCGCGGCCGGCGCCGCAGGCGCTGCCGCCACCGCGGGCGGCGCCAGCCGCAGGCTGGACAGAAACCGATCGATCTGCGGCCGGTAGCGGTCGTCGTTGTAGTGCACGACCACCGACGCCTTCACGCCGTGGCCGCTGAACACCGCCAGCAGCGAGGTGAACTCGCGCGCCTGTTCGTTCCAGACCTTCGCGGCGCCCAGCGTCATCTTCCAGCCGCCCGGCCAGTCCACGGTCTCGGTCTTCAGTTCGCCGACGCGGCGGCGGCCGGGCGCGACCAGCAGCTCCCACTCGTCGCGGAAGTCGCGCGCCGCATCGCCGCTGCCGGGCGCGCTGCGATAGACGCCGTACACCGCGAAGGTGGTTCGCGTGGCGTCGGTGAAGCTGACGGACTCCGCACTCTCGCTGCGCGTGCCGGCGGGAGGGGCGAAGGTGGTGAGGTCGAACGTTTCGGCCTGCGCGGCGGCGCTCAACAGCAGTGCGAAGCCAGCGGCCAGACATCGGCGCAGCGCCGTCGAGCAGTCACCGAGCGCGGTTCGTCGGCATGTCGAACGTCGTTCGAGCGACGTGCCACCATCACACGCACCGCCGAAGAGAGCCGGACGCATCGGTCGCCCCCTCCGCTCAGGACTTCTTGCCCGCCGGCGACGGCGGCTTGGCGGGATCGCAGGCGCCGAGCCTGCGGCCATCGGCCAGCACGGTCATCGTTTCGCCGCCCTGCTTCATCGTGTAGCGGCCTTCGACGCGATTGCCCTTCTGCGTGAAGCTGCCCTTGATTTCCCCGGGCTCGGGCGGGCCGCAGACGATGTGGAACGTGGTCGTGGCGCCGCTGGTCTTGCGCTCCTTCAGTCGGCAGTGCTTCTCCACCTCCGGCGTGTGGCCCTCGTCGGGCCGCAGGCAGACCTTGCTCGGCGGCAGCGGCATCTTCATGCCCTGCATCTCCATCGTCATCGTGTATTCCCATTCCTCACCCTTGGGCTGGGCGGCGGCGCTGGCGGCGACGGCTGCGACGACGAGCCAGGCGAAGCCCGTGCGCCGCACGGCCAAGCGATCAAGCGTCATGACGTCCTCCTCTCCGAATGACGGCGTCAACGCATCGATCCGAACCGCCGCCGGCGCCGACGCTTTTGCAGCGGCTCGGTTCGCGCCGCGAACGGCGGCGACGCCACGCGCCTGAGCAGGCACGCGCTGGTCAGGGCGACGGCGTTCACGGCTTCGGTCCTCGGCGCGACGATGTTCGCGGTTCGCTACTTGAGAAACCGGTCGGCAAACGCGCGCCAGTCGGTCTGCTGCAGCAGCTGCAGATAGATCGCGCAAGCGGCGACGTCGCGCTGTGCGCAGTCGGCGATGTTGTGCAGCTCGCGCACCAGGGCGACGCGCAGCGTGGCGCGCGGCTGCTTGGGGTCGAAGAACGTCGGGTCGAACGCCACCAGCGGTCGCGCGCCCGGCGTTGCCTGCGGCACCAGCTCGAGGACCTTCTGGCCGCGCGTGGGCAGCCACCAGGCCGGCGCGGCGCGCTCGGCCGCGCTCATCGACTGCAAGCGGCCCTTGGCCTCGGCCAGCGCCTGCATGGCCGGACTCGGCCCCTTGTTCGCCTCGGCCAGCAGGTCCTGCTCGCGGCGCCGGTCGATCGCCTCGGCGCGCCGGCGCGCCTGTTCCGCCATGGTCGGATGCACGCCCTTGGCCTCGGCCTCGATCGCGGCCTGACGTTTCGCTCGCCCTTCCGGCGACACGAATTCCTCGTAGGCCTTGCGCCGCCGCGCCGCCACCTCCGCCTCGACACTGGCGGTGTGCTTTTCGTGCCAGGCGATGAACGCCTGCAAGGCGCGCTCTTGCGTCACCGGCGCGAACGGCAGGCGTCCGTCGCGTGTGAGCACGAGGCTGTTGCCGACCAGCGGAAAGCCCTTGAACTCGCCCTGAGTCTCGAGCGGACCGAATTCGCCCTGCGCATCGGCCATCCAGGCGCCACCGCGCGGCGGGTACACGTAGTTGAGCTCCAGCCGGAACGACACGTTGTGCGCGCCGGCCGCCAGCTTCGGCCGGCCCTGGGCATCGACGCGCACGTCGCGCGGCGGCCAGGCATACAGGGTCACGCCGCCGACCAGCGGCGCCTGTTTCGGCCGTGCGTCGAAGCCGCCTGCTTCGAGCACGCCGATGTGCCCCGTCATCTCGGGATAGAAGCCCGCCGGCGTCGGCGAGGCAAGCACCGGGGCCGACTTGAGGAAGTCGGCGATCGCGCGCAGTTGCCGGTCCCAGGCTTCGGCGTCGGCCTTGCCGATGCCACCGCGCTCGAACGTGCCGCGCACCCGGCCGAACTGGTTGTCCCAAGGGAACCAGCGCCCGGCTTCACCGGACAGCACGGGCGGGCGCGGCGCCGCGAGCGTCCGCACCCACGCGGGGCTCGCCTCGTCGCTGGCGGCGGACTGCGGCCGGGCGGGCGTAGCCCACGCCGCGGCCACGGTGGCCACCAGCAGCGCAGCCACGCCGCCGCCGCGCGGCCGGCGCGACGCGCGAGGCCGTGGCAGGGCCGGTTGCGTCGGCGTCATGCAAGGCGCTCCTGTCAGAAGAGTGAGGCGTTGAATCCGCCGCTGGCGCCGGCGCTGGCGCCGGCGTTCCAGCTCCAAGTGCCGCCGACGGTGACGTTGGCCTGCGTGTCTGCGCCTGTGCCCGGTTCAGTGCTGCCGGCGGTCGCGCCGACACTGCCCTCGATGCGCACGTCGGTCACGCCCGTGCGGTCGAACTCGATGCCGACGCCGCCGCGCGCGCTCACGCCGATCTCCAGCGGACCCGCGCCGACGCGGCCTGCGTCCACGCCCACCTGCACATCGACGCCGCCGCCTTTCAGCCCCTGATCATCGAACTCGCCGCGCGCGCCGACGCTGACGCCCTTGGCGTCGATCTCGACCGAGGCGGCGAGGACGCGGTCCTTGGCAAGATCATCGGACCAGCTCGCCTGGAACGGCAGCACGATCGGATCCAGCTTCGTGTCCATCCGGTTGCAGTGCACGGATATCGACCCGAAGCCCGGGACGACGAGCTCGACGATGTGCTGGCAATGCAGTTCGTCGAAGTCGCCGAGCTTGCCGCCGCCATGCCTTGCCGGCTGCTGAGGCCGGCAGTAGTCGACCTCGGCGCCCAGCACACCCGCCGCCTTGAGATTGGCAAGCACGGCCATGTAGGTCGCCTTGGCCATGAGCTTCCTGGTCTCGAAGAGCGGCGGCGGCTGCGTGTACTGCGCGAAGTACGCGTCGGCGTCGGCCTTGCGCCGGTTCCAGTCGAGCCACTCCTTTTGCAGTGACTCCAGCCGGTCGTTCCAGCGCCCGAGGTAGCCGTCCACGGTCTGCTTGATCGTGGCGCACCCGCAGTCACGCGCCGGATTCGGCCGCGCCGCGCACTGTGCGCGCACAGTGGCAATGCGCTCGGCCGTGTCCATCCAGTCCTTCTGCAGTTCCGACTGCGCCCGCAGCACCTCGCGCGTCACGTCAGCGATCCGGCGTGATATGGCTTCCTCGTCGAAGGCGTAGACCGTCCTCGCCTTGGCGGCCAGCGGTCCCGCGCCGGCCAGCAGCGCGGTGCGATCGGTCGCGCGCCCGCCTTGCTGCCTGGCAAAGGCAAGATGCAGTTCTGAGGCGCGTGTCGACGCCTGGGCGTTGAACGTGCGCCACGCCACGGTGGCGGCCGGAAGGTCTTCGGTGCTGCGAGGATAGGGAGGCGGCCCAAGTTTCGAGAGGCCGAGCGCGTCGGCGGGCATCCCAAGGCTCCACCGCAGGTCGGCCTTCTGCAAGCTGCCGCCGAGGCGCGCCAGCCGCTGCGCTTTCGCTTCGCTGAAGCCTCCGCGGATCGCCGCGCCCATCGACTCCGCCGCCGCCGCTTTGTCGCCGCGCGCCTCCTCGATCACCGACTTGGTGACGTTGGCCTGCGGGTGGTTCGGGCTGCGCTTGACCGCCAGCAGCAGCGCCCGCTCGGCTTCCCTGACCTCGCCCAGCTCGAACCAGGTCTGCCCGAGGTTGTTCAGGATCGTGCTGTTGCCCGGATAGCGCGCATCGAGCGTGATCAGGATCGGTAACGCGGCCTGCGGCGCCTTCTGCATCGTCAGGAAAGCCGCCAGATTGTTCAGGTCCTGCGCGTGACCGCTCGCGAGCGCCACCTTGCCCACCAGGTAGGTCGCCTCGGGCCACGCGCCCCACGCCGCGAGCCCATTGGCCGCATCGCGCAGGCGCGCGGTCGGATCGCCGCCCGCCTTGCGCTGCGCCTCTTCCACCCGTTCGGCACGCCTTAACGCCTGCGGCGACAGCGCCTGCCGCAGCTTGGGCTGCAGCGACGCCACGTGCGCCTTCAGTTGCGCGCCGGAAAGGGGCTGGCGAGGCACCTTGCCGATGCGCGCCGCGTCGCGCGCCGGCACGCGCACCTCGTCGCCCGCGCCGGGCGAGTTGGCCAACCGCCGCTGCGCGTCCTCGGCCATCTTGCGCAGCTCGGGCGGCATGTCCTTTAGCGTGCGCTGCATCTCGCGCATCGCCTCTTCGATCTCTTTTGGGCTGGGCATTTGCGCGGCCGCAAGCGAGGCGAGGCTCGCCGCCGCCGCCGCGGCAGCGAGGCCCCGCGTGCCGATGCCGACCCTCAGAATGCCCACGTGGTCACCTGCCCGGCGGGCGTGAGCTTGCGGATCAGACGGCCGGCGTCGAGCACGTACAGCGTGCCGTCGGGCGCGAAGCACAGGCCGCTCACCGTGCCGAAGTGCGCTTGCCTTGCCGGCCCGTCGGCGTGCTGCACGTCGGTCGGAGGCGGCGCGCCGGCGACGACCTCGACGCGGCCCTTGGCTTCGTCGATGAGGCGCACGACCCGGAACGCGTCGCCGAAGTGGATGACGCCCTTGCCGTCCAGCGCGAGCGCGCCGATGCTCGCGCCCCGCGGCAGCCCGAGCGTGCCCAAAGCCGAGGCCGCATAGACGCGGCGGAAGCTGCCGTCGGGCCGCACGCGCCAGAGGGTCGAATACCGGTCGCGCGGCTTGCCCGACATCACGGTGCCGCCCATCACCATCTCGCCGCGCCCGGCGTCCCACGCCATGACGTCGCCGGTCACCCACTGGTCGCGCGTGCGGTCCTCGGGGCAGACCTGCGGCGTGTCGAGCAGCGTGCTCACCGTACCGTCCGGGCCCACGCGCTTGATCCGGCAGCCGTCCATCACCCACGTGTAGCCCGTGCCGTCGCGGGCGGTGGCCGACACGTTCTCGAACGTCTTGCGATAGGGCTCCGGCGGCTGCGGCGCGCAGGCCAGCGGATCGGTGTTCGGCACGGGCTGGATCGAGCCCTCCGGGGTGATCCGCAGCACGCGCGCCCAGCGCCCGAACGCCCAGACGGTGCGATACGAGAACAGCAGGCTGCCGTCGGGCGCCACGCTGACAGGGCCGACGCTCTGGGGGTCGAGCCCGCTGCGGCCGACCGTGACGCTGCACTCGGGGTCCTTGTTTTCGCTCAGGATGTGGCGCGCGCGGTCCACCGCGGTGATCGCGCCGTCGGGTGCGATACGCCACAGGCCGGTGGCGTACGGGTTGCCTTTCATGCGGCCGTCCTTGTGCGTCTTGGCGGTCGAGAACACCGCCAGACTGCCGTCCGGCAGGCACGCCATCCGGCGCGGAATGTTGAAGAACGGGTCGGCCGGGTCGAGGTACGGGTTGTCGATCAAAAGGCGCGTGGAGTTCGCGCGGTCCCGGATCGCCTGCGGCGGCAGCGAGCGCACGCCGTCGGCCGCTACCTTGGTCGTCGCCTGCGGCGCGACGAAGGTCTTTTCTTCGTCGTACGGCCCGCGCGGTTTCCAGCCGGGCGGCAGGTCGCCGGCACCCTGCGCGCCCGCGGCCATTGCGGCGACGGACGCGGCCCCTCCCATGGAGGCCGCGGGGACCGGCGGCTTGGAGGGTTCCCGCGCGGCCTGCTCGGCCGCGCGCTTGGCTTCCTCGACCCCGCGCTTCAGCAGGTCCGGCAACGGCTGCGCGGCCGCGGTGCCGTTGAGCGCCAACAGCACTGCGAGAGCCACGGGCCCGCGGCCGCCGTCGAACATCGCGGCTCGCCGCCCGGTTGCCGGCTCGCGAAGCCGTCGCATCCTATCCCTCTGTCGTCAGCGACCGAACAGGCCGCGCAGCTTCTGGACGGCTTCCTTGGCCTGCTGCGCCGCGTCCGGTTGCGCGCTCGGGGCCTCCGCAGGCTGCGTGGCCGGCTCGGGTGCGGGCTGCGCCGCGG
>JAKANT010000053.1 GCA_021823635.1 Pseudomonadota bacterium | reverse complement strand
TGAGATCCTGCTGCACCGCCACCAGCGTCGGTGGTAACTCGTTCACGGTCGTCGGCGTGGCCGGGAGCGTCAGATCGATCGTGCCGTTGCCTTTGGTATCGACCTGGAGCGACTGCGTCGGATCGGTGAGAGCGAATTGATACACGGCCGTCACCGGCGGGCTGGTGACTTGCCAACGCAACTGCGTGGCTTGGCCGTTCGTATTCACCAGCAGCACTGCCATGTCCGCAGTCGGCGGGCCGTTCGTGAAGGTCCAAGTGAAAACGGCGTTGGTGAGAAATGGCGTCACGGCCCATTCGCCGTTGGTGCCGGTATAGACCAGCGAATACGGCTGCGAACTGCCGGCAAAGGTGGCGTCGTTCGTGCCGCCGGTAAAGTCGGCGCGCAACTGCCCCGGCCCGGCGCTGGCCACCACAAATTGCTGCCCCAAGCCCGCCAAGTCCGGCGCGCGCTCGAAGAGGCGTCCGGTGCCGGTGAGGCCGTCGGTGATTTCCATGTCGCCGAAGAGCGCGGCGCGCCACTCGGTGCCGGCGTCCGAAGTGCGCAGCAGCGCATCGAAACCGTCATCAGTCACGCGGCCGCCTTGCCAGTCCCGGAGCAAGTCGGCCAGGACGCGCTTGAGCGGATCGCCGTATTGGACGCGCTGGCCCGCCTCGGCGAGATCGAGCACGCGGCGGGTGATGATGGTGTTGCCGATCGGCACGATGCCCTGCGGCAATTGCGCCGCCGTGGCAATGCTCAGGGCCTGGCCGAGGACGCGATTCGCAGCGAAGACCAAGTTGGACGGCAAATTATTCACGAAATCAGGCATCGCGATGGTGTCCGGCGACAGCGGCACACCTTGGGCATCGACGCCCATGCTGAACCGGAACTGGCCTAGCACGCTGTTGTCGCTGGTGGTCAAATCCGAGAACTGAATCTGGCCGGTGCGTTGGGCGACCATCCGGTAAGTGGCCGTTGCGCTCCGGCCCGGCAGGATGGTACCCAGTTGGATCGTTTCCGCTTGGCCGACGTCCAGAAGCGCGCCGCTGATGGAGTTCTTGTTGAGGCTGACCTGAACGAGGTTGGCCGGCGTCACGCCGGTGTTGAGGAGCGTGATGCTGGCGGTGTACGGCTCGCCGACCCGGACCACGTCGGGGTGGCTGAACGTGAGCGAGAAACTCGGGTTACGCACCAGCACCGAGCCGGCGGCTTTGCCTTTGATCGGCACCACACCGGCGGCCAGACCGTAGAGATTGGCCGTCAGGTCCAGGTTCATCACCCACAAGCCTTCCTGCAGACCTTCCACCAGAAACTCCGCCTGGCCGGTCTCGCCGGGCTGCAAACGGCTGATGTCATCGGCCGTGCCCAGTTGACCGTCGGGACCGGGATCCACGACCGGCTGGACCGGTTGAATGATTTTGTTCGGTCCGATGCGGGCGAAGCGCAGGGGATCGTCGCCGGGCTGATCGTAGTTGGTGCTGAGGATGCCGTCGGGTCCAGGCGGCAGATGCAGCGTGGCTTGGATGCTATCGACGCTCAAGCCGGAGCCGGTCGGCGCGCCGTTTTCGGTGAAGATCTTCACGCTGAAGAACTGGTGGAGAAAGCCGATGTTGCCCGGAATGACCATCAGCGCCGGGATCGGCGGGATGGCCAAACCAAGCGTGGCGGGATCGCCCGGGTCGGCGACCTGGAAGTTCAGTCCTTGGACCTGGAGGTTCAGTCCCGCGGTCTGGAGTTGGGGCGGCAGTTGCACGACACTCGCAGCGATTTGTTGGTTGATGACTGCGGCCTGCTGGAGCTTGGCTTCGACCTGATCGGCCGGGATGAGTTCCGTCGAGTCACTGAACTTCGGCGAGACCACCGGGAAACTAACCGGGATCGTCTCGCCATTCAGCACGAAGGAGACGTTGAACTGCACGGCGCGGAAGTTCGACTCGTCAATGGCGATGCCTTTCTGCTGGATTTGGTCCAAAGTGAGTGGCTGCGATGTGACGCTGGAAATGAGAACTTGATCGAACACATGAACCGGCACCGCGGAAGGTGAGCCTTCCATCCTGGTCTGGCCGGTGGTCGCATCCACCAACGAGATGCTATCCAACTCATAGTCGCCGACTAAGTTCAGCGGCGGCAACATGAGCGGCGCATTGGGCGCGCTGACCAGGCGTTGCGGCGTCGGGAAGCTTGGGCCACGAATGATGGCTTGCACATAGGCGCCCGAAGTAAGTTGGTTCACGGCGGCGTTGTTCGTTGAGCCACCCGCCACGACTGAGACGAGGACCGAGCCGGCGATACTTTTCGGGACTGTAAGTGCTGCCGGAGTGACCAGCAAGAACGTGCCTGCGATGTGATAGTCGAGACTAGTGAGAGGACTGACGGCCCAGCCGTTCGAGAGAGACAAACCCACAGCGAGTGCGGCAAGAAACAACGCGGGTAGGCGCCGAACCGGCTTGAATCTTCCGACGGAGGACAATTCCAGGCCGCCGCCGAACCTACCCGAGGCGGAATGGTCGTTGGTGTTCATCGTTCGGCCTCACGCTTTGGATTAAAACTCCGGCATGGCGAACCCAAGAGGCAAAGTGGGGCGGTTCGGCTGGTAAGGCTCCGCAATCGCTTGCCGCGGTTGCTGAACGGTCGGATGCCACTGCGGCTCCGTGGCCGGGGCGAGTTGTTGAATCGCATCCCCGAGCTCGCGGAAGGGATCGGGGCGCTCCAGCACCTCCCACTTGGGCCTTTCCTCGAACAGGTCCGGGTAAGCGGGCGGCGTCAGGCGCACCGCCGCCACGTGCGGCGCGATCGCGCGTGCCTGGCCGTTGCCGGCGGCGGCTTCGAGGTGAGACACCACCTGCAACAGGTCCCTGGCCGGAAAGACGTCGATGCCGCCGACCAGCGCCGCCTCGTCGGCGTTCTCGTAGGGCAGCACGAAGCCGCGCGGTCCCTTGGCCTGCGGCACCTTGGCCACCGCGTAGGTCATCGCCAGCGTGCCGCGGATCGGGCGCAGTTCGCCGGTCAACGACAGCTCGCCCACGAACTCGAACTTGTCCAGCGCACGGCCGGTGAGCTGGCCGCTCGCCACCAGGATGCCGATCGCGATCGGCAGATCGAAGCGGCCGGACTCTTTGGGCAGATCCGCGGGCGCCAGATTGACGGTGATGCGCCGCGACGGAAACTCGAACTTGTTGTTCTGCAAGGCGGCGCGCACCCGTTCGCGCGCTTCCTTGACCTCCGTATCCGGCAGACCGACCAGCGTGAACGACGGCAGCCCGTTGGCCAAGTGGACTTCGACCGTGACCTCGGGCGCGAACATGCCCGACAGTCCCCGGCTGCGGACGACGGCAAGCGCCATGGAGGACGAACGAAGGAGTGCGCGGGCATTGTACGGGCCGGCCTGCGGCTTCGATCGCCGCTGGAGGTGACCGCGAACGGCCGGCTCCGGCGCACGCGACGCGACGCCGGCAACGCCCGAGCGGCTAGGCCGTCCGGCGGATACCGCCTTCTCGACGCTCGGAGAGAATCGACGCCGTTTTCGGGAGCGAGGCAATGAAACCCGCGGTCATCTCAATGGCCCTCTTCCTGTTCGCGCTGGCGAGCGCGGCGCAGGCGCAAGGCAACCCGGTCGCCGGCAAGAGCCTGTACGAGAACGGCAGCGGTACCACGCAACCCTGTGTCGCCTGCCACGGCAACGTCGAGAACCGGCGCGCCGCGATCGACCCTGGCGGCGATCTCGACTTCGACCTCGTGCGCGCGCGGTTCCTGCAGGCGATCACGGCCTACCCCTCGCAGATGGGCCAATACAACGCAGGGTTCACCGAGCAGCAGAAAAACGACGTCGCGGCCTACATCGCCGACGTTCCGAAGGCGCGCCCCAACCTGGTGGACTTCCGCGCCAGCGCGACCGGCGTCGAGACCGCGCCGGCCACGGTCACGTTCCGCCATGCCGTGACCGCGACGGCGCCGCTGACGCTGGGCGCGGTCGGGCTAAGCGGCGCGAATCCGGCCGACTTCCGCATCAGGAGCGCCGGCACCACGTGCGCCAACAACCTGGTGCTGGCCGCCGGCGCAAGCTGCACGGTCAGCGTGAGCTTCCTGACGTCGACGGCCGGGGCAAAGTCTGCCCTGCTGAACTTTCCTTACACGCAAGGCAGCACCAACGTCACGCGTACCGCGCAGTTGAGCGGCACGGTCGGCGATCAGCCGCCGCCGAGCAGCGCGAATCCTCCGGGCGGGGGCGGCGCGCTTGCGTTCGGCTGGATCGCGCTTCTGCTTGCCGCACTGAGCGCGAAGCGGCGCGGACGCTGAGCGGCCGCGTCGCCCGCGCGCCTCCGCGGCCACGGGCGACGCGCCGGCGGCCGTCCGTCTGCCACAATGCCGGTCCGACGAACTCGTTTCTGACCGCATACGGTGAGCGCAACCGCGCTATTGATCGGATCGATCGTCTTACTGATCGCCCTCACGGCGATCTGGGCGCGTCAGCGCGCGCGGCGCATCCGTGCAGAGGCCGACGAGCGGGAGCGGCGCGCTCTGGAGGCGGTGCGCGGCGGCGGCGACCCGCTCGCGGCCGTCGACGGCAAGGGCGCGGGCAAGGCGTCGGAGCCGGCCGGCGACACGATCTTCGAGCCCAACGTTCCGACCGGCGTCATGCCGGGCCGCGGCGGCATCGAAGTGGCCGAGGTGCTGGACATCGAAGAACTGCTGCGCGACGAAACGGCGGCCGTTGCGGAGCGGGCGCGCGCG
Source organism: Pseudomonadota bacterium (assembly GCA_021823635.1). GTDB lineage: Bacteria > Pseudomonadota > Gammaproteobacteria > Burkholderiales > Burkholderiaceae_F > JAKANT01. The sequence continues at coordinate 3,445 of JAKANT010000053.1, read as the reverse complement.
CAACTGGAAGAACCCACCAACATCCATTCCGGCGACACGTTGCCGCCGCGACCGGCCTCCGCCGCCGCGCCGTCTACGCCTACCGCGCCCGCATCCGCGGCGCCGATGGCCGCGGCGCCGCCGGCGCGAGCTCGACCGATGCCGAACACGCCCGCTGCCGCACCCGTCGTGGCCCCCGGCCACGACGTGCCGCTGCGTGAACTGGTGCTGGCGTGGTTCGAGGCGCGTGGCTATCGCAGTTCACCGGCCTCGCCGGTGGTGCGGCCGATCGAATTGGTGTTACGCCACAAAGACGATCCAGCGCGCGCCTATGCCTTCGTCGTCGGCACGCAGCGGGTCACCGCAGAGCGCGTGCAGCAGCTCGCGCAACAGGCGCGTTCGATCGGCCTGATCCGGGTGCTGGTGGTCGCCGATGCCGGCCTGACGCCGGAGGCGGTCCGCGCGAAGCGCGGTGTGCGCGTGCTGGACCGCGCAGCCCTCAAGGCCGAGCTGGACAAGCTCGACCTCTCGGTGGCCGCGAAGATCATCGCGGTGGCACGCAAGCGCGCCGCCGCGCGCGCGCTCGCGCACTGACGCTGCGTTCAGCGCGGCGGCGCGGCGCGCGCCTCGAGCTCGGCCACGCTCGCCTCCAGCGCCGCCAGCTTCTCGCGCGTGCGCGCCAGCACCTTGGCCTGGGTGTCGAACTCCTCGCGCGTCACCAAGTCCAGCCGCGCGAACTGTTGCGCCAGCAGCGCGCGCAGGTTTTTTCGCAGATCCGCCGCCGGCGTCTGCGCCAGCAGCTCGTCGATACGGCGCTGCAGGTCGTCGAGGAAAGTGGCCGCGTCCATCGCCGCTCCTAGTTACGGCAAAAGTCTATCTCCGAGCTTGCGCACCAACTGTGTGCGCCGTTGCCCCGCGTGTGTGCAGGGCAAGCGCCGAGGGTGACGGATTTGCACCCGAAATGGCCATCCAACCCATGGCACGCCGATTGCGAGACCCCCTCCGGCACGTCCACTCGCCGCTTCTGAAAGGGGAATCATGAAAAGACTCAATGTCGCTTGCGCCGCTGCTGTCTTGATCGCAACTCCGCTCACGGCCTTCGCCCAAGCGAAACCGGAACCCGAGATGACTTTCACGGGCAACGCTGGCCTCTTTTCCGACTACCGCTTCCGCGGCTTCACGCAGACCGACTACAAGCCAGCCTTCCAGGGCGGGTTCGACTTCGCACACAAGTCGGGCTTTTACCTCGGCAACTGGAACTCGAACGTCTCCTCCGTGCTGTACAACGGGGCGAGCCTCGAGATGGACTTCTACGGCGGCTACAAGTTCGAGGCCGGTCCGGTGGGCATCGACGTCGGCGCGATCTACTACTACTACCCGGGTACCGGCAAGTACATCCCGACCTTCAAGGCGAAGAACTTCGAGGCTTACATCGGCGGCTCCATGGGGCCGGTGTCGCTGAAGTTCTACCACTCGTTCACCGATTTCTTCGGCCTGAACGCGCCGGGCATCGATACCAAGGGTTCGCAGTACCTCGATCTGTCCGCTTCGTTCGACGTCGGCGGCGGCGTGGCGCTGCAGGGCCACATCGGCTACCAGAAGGTCAAGAACTACAAGAAGCTCGGCGCGCCGAAGGACACCGCCTACGATTACAAGGTCGGCATGACCTACGACGCGTCCGGCTGGGTGCTGGGGCTGGCGGCGGTCGGCGGGGACAAGAAAGACTTTTTCCTCGACACCGAGGCCAAGCCCGCCGGCAAGTTGCGTCCGGTGCTGTCGCTCACCAAGTCGTTCTGAAGAGGACCATGGCGCCGCGCCGGCGGCGCCCCTTCCCGGAGGACAGCCATGAAACTAATCACTGCCATTATCAAGCCGTTCAAGCTTGACGAGGTGCGCGAGGCCCTGAGCGCCGTCGGCGTGCAGGGCATCACGGTCACCGAGGTCAAGGGCTTCGGGCGCCAGAAGGGTCACACCGAGCTTTATCGCGGCGCCGAGTACGTCGTCGATTTCCTGCCCAAGGTCAAGGTCGAGGCCGCGGTCGCCGACGACATCGTCGAGCGCGCGATCGAAGCGATCGAAACGTCGGCCCGCACCGGAAAGATCGGCGACGGCAAGATTTTCGTCTACGACCTCGAGCAGGTCGTGCGCATCCGCACCGGCGAGACCGGCAAGGATGCCCTCTAACACAACGCTGGGGACAAAATGAAGAAATTGATCGCGACTCTTCTGGCGGCAGCAGCACTGATCGTCGGCGCGACCGCGCCGCAGGCGACGCTGGCACAGACCGCGCCGGCCGCCGAAGCGAAGAAAGACGAAGCGAAGAAGGAAGACGCGGCGCCGGCGGCGGCCGAGGCCAAGAAGGAAGAGGCCAAGGCGGAAGAGAAAAAGGAAGAAGCGAAGCCCGCGCCGACACCGAACAAGGGCGACGTCGCCTGGATGATCGTCGCCACGCTGCTGGTGATCATGATGACGGTGCCGGGGCTGGCGCTGTTCTACGGCGGGTTGGTGCGCGCGAAAAACCTGCTGTCAGTGCTGATGCAGGTGATGGTGACGTTCTCGCTGATCGTCGTGCTGTGGTGCATCTACGGCTACAGCCTCGCGTTCACTGAGGGCAACGCCTTCATCGGCGGACTGGACCGGCTGTTCCTCGCCGGCACGTTCGACGCCGCCAAGGGCGAGTTCGCGATGGCGGCAACTTTCAGTAAGGGCGTGGTGATCCCCGAGCTGCTGTTCGTCGCTTTCCAGGCCACCTTCGCCGGCATCACCTGCGCGCTGATCGTCGGCGCCTTCGCCGAGCGCATCAAGTTCTCGGCCGTGCTGGTGTTCATGGTCATCTGGTTCACGATTTCGTACTTGCCGATCGCGCACATGGTCTGGTACTGGATGGGGCCGGACGCGTATACGAGCAAAGACGTGGTCGACGCGATGAACGCCAAGGCCGGTCTGCTGTGGCAGTGGGGCGCGCTGGACTTCGCCGGCGGCACGGTCGTGCACATCAACGCCGGTGTGGCCGGGCTGGTGGGCGCGTACCTGATCGGCAAGCGCATCGGCCACGGCCGCGAAGCGATGCCGCCGCACAACCTCGGCCTGACGATGGTCGGCGCGTCGCTGCTGTGGGTCGGCTGGTTCGGCTTCAACGCCGGCTCGGCGCTGGAAGCGGGCAACGCGGCGGTGCTGGCGTTCCTCAACACCTTCCTCGCCACCGCGGCGGCGGTCGTCGCCTGGACCTTCACCGAGTGGGCGCTGAAGGACAAGCCGTCGATGCTGGGTGCGGCCTCGGGCGCGGTCGCGGGCCTGGTGGCGATCACGCCGGCGGCGGGCAACGTCGGCATGATGGGTGCGCTGATCATCGGCCTGCTGGCGGGCGTGGTGTGCTTCTGGGGCGTCACGGGCCTGAAGCGGATGCTCGGCGCCGACGACTCGCTCGACGTGTTTGGCGTGCACGGCGTGGGCGGCATCCTGGGCG
>JAKANT010000052.1 GCA_021823635.1 Pseudomonadota bacterium | reverse complement strand
GCGGTATCGCGCGCCGGATCCACGGTGATGAAGATCACTTGCAGCCGCTCGCCGTCCTTGCCGAGCCGGCGCTTGACCTCGGCCATGTCGGCCATCGTGGTCGGGCAAACGTCCGGGCAATGGGTGTAGCCGAAGAACACCACCACCACCTTGCCACGGTAATCGGCCAGCGTGCGCCGGGTGCCGGTGTGATCGGTCAGCGAGAACTCGCGCGCGTAGCTCGCGCCGGTGATGTCGACGTTGTTGAACGGCTGCACCGACGGCCGGCAGGCGGCCAGAAGCGCGACCAACGCGAGGGCGACCAGACGACTCGGCATCACCATGAAGCGGCGTTGCTGGGCGCCCGCATCAGGCGTTCAAATATTTATCGATCAGCAGCGCGCCAAACAGGGCCGCCAGATAGACGATCGAGTAGTTGAACGTGGCACGCGCCAAGGCGTCGCTGTAGCGCCGGTACAGACGCCATGCGAACGCGATGAACCCGGCGCCGAGCAAAAGTGCCGCCGTCAGGTAGACCAGGCCCGCCATCGCGATCGCGAACGGCAGCAGCGTCGTCGCCACCAGCACCAGCGTGTACAGCAGGATGTGTAGCTGCGTGATGCGCAGTCCGTGCGTCACCGGCAGCATCGGCAGCCCGGAGCGGCGGTAATCGTCGAGGCGGTACAACGCCAGCGACCAGAAGTGCGGCGGCGTCCACACGAAGATGATCAGCGCCAGCAACCACGCCTGCGCCGGCGCGCTGTCGGTGATCGCCGCCCACCCGAGCACCGGCGGCATGGCACCGCTCATGCCGCCGATCACGATGTTCTGCGGCGTATAGGGCTTCAGCAACACCGTGTACACGACGGCGTAGCCGACGAAGGTCGCGAACGTCAGCCACATCGTCAGCGCATTGACTTGCGTGTACAGCACCCACATTCCGGCGCCGCCGATCAGCCCGGAGAACACGATCGCCGCCGAGGGGCTCAGCTCGCCGGCGGCCAGCGGCCGCATGCGCGTGCGCGCCATCTTGGCGTCGATGTGCCGCTCAATGATCGAATTCACGGCAAATGCGGCGCCAGCCAGCAGCCAGATGCCGATCGTCGCCTTGACCACGAGAGCGAGCGGCGGCAGCTGCGGCGTGGACAGCAGCATGCCGATCACCGCGCAGAACAGCGCCAACTGGGTGACGCGCGGCTTGGTCAGCGACCAGTACTGGCGCGCCAGCTGCGGCAGTGAGGCGGCGAACGTGTGATCGACGGGCGCTTGCATGGGGGAGGAAGTTTACCCCGCGCCGCGGCCCGCAGCGGCGACTGGCGACGGCGCTGCTCGCGGCGCGCGCCAGGCGCGATGGTTGATCGCCACCACCAGCGCCACCAGCAGCGCGGCGCCGCCGCTGTGCAGCACCGCCAGCGCGAGCGGCCACTGCAGCACGACGTTCGACAGGCCGGTGGCGAACTGCACCACCAACAGCGCGAAAATGGCGCGCGCGATGCGCCGCGTGTCGTCGAACTTCGACGCGCGCCAGGCCAGCCATCCGAGAACGGCGAAGGCGACGTACGCGAACGTGCGGTGCGCCCAGTGGATGGCCACCAGCGCCTGAAAAGGAATCGGCGCTGCCGCCTCGCCGCCGGTCATGCCGAGGTCGCGCCACAGCGTGAAGCCATGACTGAAGTCCATGTCGCGCGGCGCGAACACGCCTTGGCACAGCGGAAAGTCCGGGCAGGCCATCACCGCGTAATTGGTGCTGACCCAGCCGCCGAGCGCGATCTGCACGACCAGCACGACGAAGGCGATGAACGCGGGCCAGCGCAGCGCCGCGGCGGGCGGTGCCACGGGTCTTTCGTCCTCGCGCAGCGCCAGCCACACCAAAAGCGCCAGCAATGTCATGCCGCCCAGCAGGTGCGCAGTGACGATGGCCGGCTGTAGCTTCATCGTGACGGTCCAGGCGCCGAAAGCGCCTTGCAGGCACACGGCGACGAAAATCCATGTCGCCAACGCTGGCGAACGGGATGGTTCGCGCCGGCGCCGCAGCCAAGCCATGACCATCAGCACGATGATCAACACGCCGACCGCCATCGCGAAGTAGCGGTGCAGCATCTCGATCCACGCTTTTGTCATCGTCACCGGCCCCGAGGGCAGCGCCGTCTCGGCGGCGCGGATCGGTTCGCCCGCCGACAACGGGTTGGAGTGGCCGTAGCACCCGGGCCAGTCGGGACAGCCAAGCCCCGAATCGGTCAGCCGCGTGAAGCTGCCGAACATGATCAGGTCGAGCGTCAGCAATGCGGTCACCCACGCGAGCTTGCGGAACTTGTCTCGCGCGCGCGAAAGCCATACGTAGGCGAGCGGCAGCGCCGCGATCGCGAGCGCCTTGGCGGCCAGCAGCAGCAGCGCACCGGAATGCATCGAATCTCCTCAGCCGATGCGCGACGCGCGCAGCAGCCGTTCGAGGTCGCGTTTCATGCGGCTCGGGTCCGCCGCCGGCGGCCACCGCAACATCAAGTTACCGAGCGGATCGATCAGCCAAAGATGGTCCTCGAGCCGTGTGCCACCGCCCGGCGGCGGCTCGAGAAAACGCATCAGCTCGGCGCGGTCCGCGCGTAGGAAGCGGGTGCCCTCGTATTCCCTCAATAGCATCGTGGTCAACGGCGCATCGTCGGTGATCAGAAACAGCCGCTCGATGCGATCGCGCTCCTTGCCGGTGGCCATCCTCACCTGGCGCATCTTCCAAAGCGCCTGTTCACAGGCTTCGGCGCATCGGCCCGAATCCGCTAGCACCATCACCCAGCGGCCGCGCAGGGTCCGGGCGTCGAACGGCGCGCCATCGAGGGCGCGCAGCGACAGAGGCGGCAGCGGCCGCTGCGGCTGCACCAGCTCGCCGTAGTTGGTCCGCGCCGCGGGCGGCGCGAAGTAGTAGACGACGTAGGACGCCAGCACGGGCGCGGCGCACACCGCGAGCACGAGATAAAGCAAGCGGTAGCGGCGCCAATGAGACTGTGCAGCAGGGGAACGTGCCGTCGCGCTCATGGCCGCCGCCCCTTCGCACGCAAGTGACGCCAGCTCAGCCCGACCGTTAGCAACGCGATCAGCACGGCGAGCGCGTACCACTGGAAGGCATAGCCGCGATGTTTCGCCACCCCGCTCGGCGGGGGCTCCCATTTGCGCGTCAGCCCGTCGTCGAGCGGCGAGACCTGTTGTACGACGAAGGGCGCGACCGGCCGCCCGAGCCGGGCTCGGACTTCGTCCAGATCGAGGTTGGGCCGAATCGCCGCGGCGCCCGCAGGGTCGGCCCGGCCGATCTCGAGCAGACGCGGGACCCCGCTCACGGCCAGACCCTCGATGTCGAGCGTGCCGGCCGGCGTACCGATCGAGGGTAGTCGGGTCGGATCGGCCAGATCACGCGCTACCCAGCCGCGGTTGACCAGCACGATCGCACCGTCGTGCAAGCGAAGCGGCGTTACGACGTAGAAGCCCGGTCGGCCTTCGAGCACGCGGTTGTCGAGCCAGACCGTATGTCGGTGCAGGAACTCGCCGTGCAGGCGCGCGCGGCGCGGCAGCCGCTCGCCGAGCGGCTGCAGTTCGGCGCCGTCCCGCACGTCGATCGCGGCCTCGGCGAGCGCCGACTTGAACGCGCGCTCATGGGCGAGCTTGCTCTCTGCGCGCCGGCTCTGCCAGTTGCCGAGCTGCACGGCCGCGATCAGCGCCGCCACCGCCGCAGTGAACGCGATCGCGGTCCTGTGGCGGCTCATCGCCGCACTCGCCCTCGGCGGTGCCATAATGGCCTGCGACGGTTGACCGCAACCATGAAGGTCTTCATCGGCATCGCCCTCGCCGGCATCCTCGCCGCGCTCGGCTCGGCGTTGCTGTTTCTTCTGCGCGACCAGGGAACGACGAACCGGACGGTCAATGCGTTGACGGTGCGGGTCGCGCTGTCGGTGCTGCTGCTAGCGGTCATCTGGTTCAGCTGGTGGATGGGGTGGATACACCCGCGGAGCTATTGAGTCACGTATCGAGCCGGCTAGGATACCGGCAGCCCGCACGCAGATTCGCCAGCGCGACACCTGCAAATCGGCCGCCGCGCGGTGCGCGCGCCCGTCATCGTCGACCTTGCAGTACGATCGAATCGCGCCGGGCGGGCAAGCGGTTGCCCGGTGTACGGCGAAAGCGGTGTTTTTGCAGCGATAGAACGTTCGCGCGAAAGCCTAGTCTGAGTCATCGCGTAACCGCGTTGCTGCGTTGACGCCGCAAAGGAGGTCCTGATGCACGCGTCCGCCGAATTGTTCTCCGAGTTTCGCGAACACTTCGTCCGCGCTCAGGAAGACGAAATGTCGCTGGAGGACTTCCTCCAGTACTGCAAGACCGACCGCATGGCCTACGCCTCGGCGCACGAGTGCGTGCTGGAAGCGATCGGCAAGCCGAAGCTCGTAAACACGGCCGAGGATCCGCGGCTGTCGCGCATCTTCCAGAACCGAATCATCCAGACCTGGGACACGTTCAGCGAGTTCCACGGCATGGAAGACACGCTGATGAACCTGTACGCGTACTTCCTGCACGCGGCGCAAGGTCTGGAGGAGAAGAAGCAGGTGCTGTACCTGCTGGGGCCGGTCGGCGGCGGCAAGTCGTCGCTGGCGGAAAAGATCAAAAAGCTGTGCGAGGTCTACCCGATCTACGCGCTTAAAGACTCGCTGTCGGGCCGCGTGTCGCCGCTGCTGGAAAGCCCGCTCGGCCTGTTCGATCGCGACAAGTTCGGGTCGCAGATGGAAGACCGCTACGGCATCCCGCGGCGCGCGCTGACCGGTATCGCCAGCCCGTGGGCGCTGAAGCGGCTGAAGGAATACAAAGGCGACATCACCAAGTTCCGCGTGGTGCGCATCATGCCGTCGGTGCTGAACCAGATCGGCATCGTGAAAACCGAGCCCGGCGACGAGAACACGCAGGACATCTCGACGCTGGTCGGCAAGGTCGATCTGCGCATGCTGGAGCGCTACGCCCAGGAGGATCCGGACGCGTACAGCTATTCGGGCGCGCTGTGCCTGGGTTCGGCACGCTGCGTCGAGTTCGTCGAGATGTTCAAGGCGCCGCTGAAGGTGCTGAATCCGATCCTGACCGCGACGCAGGAGGGCAATTTCAAGGGCACCGAGGCGCTGCCGGCGATGCCGTTCAACGGCTTCATCATGGCGCATTCCAACGAGGCCGAGTGGCTGAAGTTCCGCAACAACAAGGACAACGAGGCCTTCATCGACCGCGTCTACCTGGTCAAGGTGCCGTACTGCCTGCGCGTGGACGAGGAGATCCGCATCTACGAAAAGATGCTGAAGGCGTCCACATTGGCCGAGGCGCCGTGCGCGCCGCAGACGCTGCGCACGCTGGCGGAGTTCACCGTGCTGTCGCGGCTTACCGTGCCGGAGAACTCGTCCGTGTATTCGAAGCTGCGCGCTTACAACGGCGAGAACCTGAAGGACCTCGACCCGCGCGCCAAGAGCGTGAAGGAGTACCGCGACGACGCCGGGCCGGGCGAGGGCTTCTCCGGCCTGTCGACGCGCTGGGCGTTCAAGACGATTTCGGCGGCGTTCAACCGCGACCCGTCCGAGATCGCGGCCGACCCGGTCAATCTGCTGGTCGTGCTCGAGGAGCGGCTGGCCAAGGACGATCTGCCGGACGAATACAAGCGGCGCCTGCGCTCGCACATCAAGGAGTGGATCATCCCGCGCTTCGCGGAGTTCCTCGAGAAGGAACTGCAGATGAGCTACCTCGACGCCTACGGCGAGTACGGCCAAAACCTGTTCGACCGCTACGTCACGTACGCAGACAAGTGGCTGCTCGACGAAGATTGGCGCGACCCGGAGACCGGCATGCAGTATTCGCGCGAAGCGTTGAACGCGGAACTGGAAAAGATCGAGAAACCGGCCGGCATCGGCAACCCGAAGGATTTCCGCAACGAGGTCGTGAACTTCGTGCTGCGCGCGCGCGCACACGGCAAGAACCCGCATTGGACCAGCTACGAGAAGCTGCGCGTCGTGATCGAGAAACGCATGTTCTCCAAGACCGAGGACATCCTGCCGGTCATCTCGTTTGAGGCCAAGGGTTCGCAGGAACTGGACGAGCGCCACAAGTCGTTCGTCAACCGCATGATCGCGCGCGGCTACACGGAGAAGCAGGTGCGGCGCCTGGTCGACTGGTATCTGCACTTCAAGAAGTCGGCGCAGTCTTGAGCGAGGAGGGCCGCGGGGCGTATCGATGGCGGACCTGATCGCTCCCAACCGCTACATGCGAATCGTCGACCGCCGTGCCGATCCGCCCGGACGCGGTGCGGTCAACCGCGAGCGCTTCGTGCGCCGCTTCAAGGACGAGATCAAGCGCGACGCCGACGAGGAATTCGCGCGGCGCTCGATCAAGGACGTCGGCCGCGGCGGCCGCATCACGATCCCCGGACGCGGGTTGCGCGAGCCGTACCTGCGCCACGACGAGGACACCGGCAGCCGCGATTTCGTGTTGCCAGGCAACCGCGAGTTCGTACCGGGCGACACGATCAAGCGGCCGCCGGGCGGCGGCGGACAGGGGGGGCCCGAAGGCGACGAGCCGGGACGCGGCGAGGGGCGTGACGATTTCGCGTTCGTGCTGTCGCGCGACGAGTTCCTTTCGCTGTTCTTCGACGATCTGGAGCTGCCGAACCTCGAGCGCACGCGCTTCGGCGAAGTCACGATGGAGCGCAGCCGCCGCGCGGGCTACAGCCGCGACGGCGCGCCGGGCAATTTGGCGCCGGCGCGCACCGTGCGTATGTCGATCGCACGCCGCATCGCGCTGCGCGGCGCAATCAACGAACGCATCGGCGAGCTGCAGGAAGAGCGCGAGCACGCCGACGCCGAGCGCGCCGCCGAAATCGACCGCGAAATCGCCGATCTGTTGAGCCGGCGCGACTCGCTGCCTTTCCTCGAAGACATCGACCGTCGCTACCGGGCGCGCGCGCCGATGCCGGCACCGGCCACGCGCGCCGTGATGCTGTGCCTGATGGACGTGTCCGGATCGATGGACGAGCACAAGAAGGACCTGGCCAAACGGTTCTTCGCGCTGCTTTACCTTTTTCTCGAGCGCAAGTACGGCGAAGTCGACGTGGTGTTCATCCGCCACACCGAAAAGGCGGAAGAAGTCGACGAGAAGACCTTTTTTTACGACCCGCAATCGGGTGGCACGTTGGTGCTGCCGGCGCTGCAATTGGCGCACTCGATCATCGAGACGCGCTACGCGAACGAACAGTGGAACGTGTACATCGCGCAGGCGTCGGACGGCGATTGCGGGCTGGAAGACGGTCGGCAAAGCGCAGCCTATGTGGCCGACGTGCTGCTGCCACGCGTGCGCTATTTCGCCTACATCGACATTCCAAGCGTGACCGGCTGGTTCGTACGGCCCTCCGATCTGTGGCAAAGCTACGAGGCCATCACCGGCCCCGCGTTCGCGCGCCGCCAGGTGCGTGCGCGCAGCGACATCTGGCCGGTATTCCGCGAGCTGTTCGCCCGCAAGGAGGCGCACGCGTGAACCCTTGGGACAAGGCCCAGCAGCCGAAAACCAAGGCCGAGCGGCCATGGCCAAAACTTTTGACGCGCCCCACGGTGCCGATGCCAGCGCGCGACCGGCCGCGCGCCGCCGCGCCGATCGCCACCGGCAGCGAATGGACGGCGTCGATTCTGGAGCGCTTCGACGCGGCGCTCGCCAAGCACGCCGAGCGCAACGGCCTGGTCACATACCCGGTTCAATACGAAATCATCACCGCCGATCAAATGCTCGACCTGTGCTCAACGGTCGGCATGCCGGTGCATTACGCGCACTGGAGCTTCGGCAAGCAGTTGGTCAGCCAAGAGCGTGGCTATCGCAAAGGCCTGTCGGGGTTGGCGTACGAGATCGTCATCAACACCAACCCGGCGCTGGTTTACCTGATGGAAACCAACACGCTGGCGCTGCAGGTGCTGGTGATGGCGCACGCGGCGTACGGCCACAACGCGTTTTTCCGTAACAACTACCTGTTCCAGCAGTTCACGCAACCGGACGCGATCCTCGATTACCTGAAGTTCGCCAACGGCTATGTGCTCGACTGCGAACAGCGATACGGCTGGCGCGAGGTCGAAAAGACGCTCGATTGCTGCCACACGCTGGCCCCTTACGGGGTAGACCGTTATCGCAAACCGGGTCGGCTGTCGGCGCGGCGCGAGCGCGAACGGCTGGCCGAGCGGCTGCGTTTCGCCGAGC
>JAKANT010000051.1 GCA_021823635.1 Pseudomonadota bacterium | reverse complement strand
TTTCGGATACAATGGGTTTCTTGCGGGCGCGCGGTTTGCGCTTCCTGCGAGGCGGTTAGGTGCTGTTTGGGCGCCTATTTCATGCTCATCGTTAATTCTCTCCAGGAGAGGTGCCAATGGCACATGCACCCATACCCGAGATCATCGACGGCCTCCCCAACATCTGTGGGTGGGAGGAGCAGGTTGCGGAAGTCACCAGCGGCAAGGCGCCGGTGTTTCTGAACGACACAAACCTGCGCCTCGACCGTATCAACTCCTGCTTTTCGATCGCGCTCCACATGCAGCAGCCGCTGATCCCCGTGGGCGGCAACGACATCCGGACCGCCGATCTGATCAGCAACCTGGACCACATGTTCCGGAACCAGGGGACCGGCGACAACCACAACGCCACGCTTCCGCAGGACCCGCAGCGGCTCGGCGGCAAGGTGCTGCGCATCGATCGCGACGGCGCCGCCGCGCCGGGCAACAACGTTCCGGCGGGTTTCGATGCGCGCATCTTCACCTACGGCCATCGCAACGTGCAGGGCATCGCGTTTCGTCCCGGCACCGGACAGCCGTTCGCGTCCGAGCACGGCCCGAACCACAGCGACGAGGTGACACCGCTTGCCGCCGGCGGCAACGCGGGCTGGGACCCGCAAAACCGGCCGGGCCTGACCTGCCCCGACAACTACTGCGGCTACGCCGGCAACGCGAGCACGATGCCGATGACGGACACGGTGCGCTTCCCGAACGCGCTGCGCCCGAGCTGGACCAACAACGGCGTCTCGCAGGGCATGGGGCCGTGCACGTTCTTGACCGGCAGCCAGTGGCGCGACTGGAACGGCCGCCTGGCGGTCGGCATCATGGGCGCCAACCGCCTGGTGATCCTGCAGCTCGATTCCGCCGGCATGACCACCAGCGCGGTCAACGCTTCGATCGCCGCCGCGCGCTACCGCTCGCTGGTGCAGGGCCCCGACGGCAATCTGTACATCGCCACCGACGGCGGCGAGATCTGGCACGTGGTGCCGAACTGAAGCGGGCCCCTCGCGCCGGACTCAGGAAACCTATACTCGGCGCGACATATCACGGATCCCGGAGGTACGCCGTGGCCGCTGGCATCGCCTACGCCACCCTGACGCCGGCCGAACTTGCGCGACGCTGGAACGAATTGCAGCGCGATCCGTCCGCGCCCGATTTCTGCGAACTGGACGAGTACGGAGACGTCATCGTGATGAATCCGCCGCGCAAGCCGCACCAGAGGATCGTTGCTGCGCTGATGCAGCAGATCGTCCAGCAGCTCGGCGGTGAAGCGCTGCCGGGCCTCGGCGTGCTGACGCGCATCGGTGTGCGCGTGCCCGATATCGTGTGGCAGCCGCAGCCCACCGACGACGACCCGGCCTCTCCCGCGCCGCCGCTGATCGTCGAGGTGCAGTCCGAGAGCAACACGCGCGCCGAGCTCGACGCCAAAGTGGCCGCATATCTGGCCGCCGGCGCGCGCGAAGTGATCCTGGTGGAACTATCGGGCCGCATCCGCTTCTTTGGCGCCGACGGCGAGCGCACGGCGAGCGCCTACGGCTTGAACCTGTCGCTGCCGGCGGGCACGTATCCGCTCGCTGGCTGAGGCGCCTACAGCACCCAGACCGTTTCCGTGGCAAGCCGCTGTGCGAAGCGCGGCGACGCGGCCGGCAGAGCGCGCCACTCGTCTTCCGTGTACACGAGCAGATCGGCCGGAACCGGAAGCCCCGTCAGCTCGAAATCCAGCGCGCGCTCCGTGTAGGGCCGCGCCGAGCGTGCGACGATGGCAATCAGATCGACGTCGCTGCCGACCCCCCAGTCACCGCGCGCGTAGGAGCCGAAGTAGCCGACGCGCCGCAGCTCCGGATGCTCGCTCACCCAGCGCGCAGCCAGCGCGCGCACAGCGGCATCAACCGTTTCGCGGTCCGGCCATTTCAGCACGCGCGAAGTCGATGATCTCACCGGCCTAGCGGATCGCCTGCGCGCTCTGGATCGGTCCGTAGTGCTCGAACGGCGCGCCGGCCGGATGGCCGTTCGCATAGCGCGTCGCGACGTACAAGTTGTCCAGCACGCGCGCCTTGTCGATCAAGTCGGGCACCACCGCGCGCGGCAATTCGCGCAGCAGTTGCGCGATCACGTGCCCCCATGCGTCCTGGGCCGAGGTGCAGATGCAAGGCCTTGACGGCCTTCTGCGCGGCCTGCTGCGCAGCGAAGCAGGCCCATTCGTGCCGCTGCGCTGCGCGCGAATCGCGTGCCTGCTCTAGGTCGCGCTCGGCCTGTCGCAGCCAATCGCCGGCACGGTTGGTCATCGCAGATGCCCCGACTGTCCTCGCTCGCGATCGTAGCAGCGAGTTGCGACGGCATAGACTGGTCCAATGTTTTCAGCGGCAGCCCCTGACGCGTTCGGAACGGGCGCCTGGCGGTCCGCACAACGGACGCCAGCCGCTTGTGATCCTTACGTCGCTCTCCGCACTCGTACCGCCGCGGTGGTTGTGTGCGCGGCCCTCCCGAGGAGCCCGCTTGGTTTGGCACCGGAGGTGGGGCCGGCAGCGCGCGCAAAGCGATCATGTAGCATCGTGCGGCCGTATTCGCCTCTTTGGCGCCGACGGCGAGCGCCTACGGATTGAACTTGGCGCCGACGGCGAGCGCCTACGGATTGAACTTGGCGCTGCCGGCACGCACCTAATCGCTGCGCCGCTGGCGCGCTTACCGTACCCAGACCGTTTGCGTGGCGAGCCGCTGCGCGAAATGCGGCGACGCGGCCGGCACAGCGCGTCCCTCGACTTCTGTATCGACAAGCGGATCGGCTAAAACAGGCGGCGCGCTCAAACTCAGCGCCCAGGGGAGCCGAAAGCGCGTGCATAGAAGCCTGCAAACGGTTGTCCGTCTTTCTCCGCGAGCGATGCAAATACGCTTCGCAGGGTGCCGCACTCCTTCTCACTCCAGGCACAGGTGCGGGCAATCACATGCATCGCTTCCTCGCCCCGTTGCGCGTATAGGAGGTAAGCAGCGTAAAGCGAAGCAGGTTGCGCGACTGGCCAAAGCAAAAACACGCGCTCGCTCAGGTCAAGATTGAGCGCTGCATGCGCTGCGTCGACCGGCGCAGAAAGCACGAACGCGATTTCGGCCTCGCGGCGGAATAAAGTCGACGCGCTGAGTTCCGCGATCTGCTGCGCCGTGAAACGATGTTTCGGTTCCCCGTCCATCAGTGAATGAAACACGCGTTCCGTGCGCGCGTAGTCAAGCGCGGCGGTGATCACTGCGAGCGGCATCAGCAGCACAGCCGTACGCGCTAGGCGCGAAAATGCGGTCGTCACCTCGAACCGCAGCCCGCGCGTTTCGAGCATGCCGATAAGCAAGGCGGTTGGAACGAGAAAATGCCCCAGCCATAACGGGAACTCGAGCAGGCTGTAGACCGCGACCACAGAAAGGAACGCAAGTGCTGCCACCCGCTCCGGATCGACAGCCGGCACCGCGGTCGCTCGGCGCAGCCAGAAGAGCAGAGGCAGCCCGACGGCCAGAAGGCCAACCAAGCCTGTCTCCGCCAACAGATGAATGACGGCATTGTGAGCGTGATCCGCATGGAGCTCCTGAAACGTCGGCTCCGGCAGGCGCCAGCGAGCGGCCGTAAATTCGTGCCAGCCGTGGCCGAGCAGCGGAGCCCGCGTGAACAATTCCCAGCCGTCAGCGAGGAACGCGAGCCGTGCCGCCGTGCTGCTGCCGGTGAGCGACCGGTCGACCTCGAGCCCCCGCGCACCGAACAGCGCCGCTAGCCAGGAGTCGAGCGATGCCGCGAGCGGCACATAGGCGAGTCCCCACGCGCCCGGCAGCCACCAGATTGAAGAGCGGCCGCTTTTTGACGCAACCCAAGACAGCCCACAACCTATCAACGGAAAGTACAGGTAGGCAGACTTCGAACCGGTCGTAATCGCAACGCAGGTGAAGACCAAGGCTAACGATGCCGCGAGCCATGGCGAGACGGTTTTGCGCTGCCACAGGTAGACGACTGCGACACAAGCCAGCGCGCAAAGCGTCGCCAATTGGTTCGGCTGTGCGAGCAGGCCGCTAACTCGGAACGCCACATCGCCGCGCCGCAGCAGCTCGAATCGGGCTACTTCGTAGCCCGCCATCTGCACGGCGCCCCAAATCGCATTGACGAACGCCGCGGCGACGATGGCCCAGCAA
Source organism: Pseudomonadota bacterium (assembly GCA_021823635.1). GTDB lineage: Bacteria > Pseudomonadota > Gammaproteobacteria > Burkholderiales > Burkholderiaceae_F > JAKANT01. The sequence goes on along the minus strand of JAKANT010000051.1, from coordinate 4,087 downwards.
ATCGCGGTGAGCGCGGCACGCATCTGCGGCCTGAGCACCCGAAACCCGACTGTCAGCGAAAGCGCCGTCACAAGAAGCGCAAACGCTGGAACGACGAAGTGCTGCAGATACTCGATCATTACGAGGAGCTGCTGCACGACGAGCACTCCAAGCAAGGCCAGCGGCGCTACCGCGACGCATGGAACGTGCAGGGAGCGGATTGACCCCCGTTCCGCGCTTCCAAGGAACCAAGCGGCGCCCGCGGCCGCCAGGAAGTACGCGACGGCGTCGTGGTAGAAATTGGTCAGCGGCAGCGAGCGGTACGGAAGCGTCAGCGGCAAAAAGACAAGGGCGCCGAGCCAGAGCATTAGCGGCAAGCGCCCGCCAGACGCTCGCGAATGGTTCTCGCCGTTAGCGGCCGATGCGCGAGCTTTCAAGGGCGATGAAAACTTCGCCATCAGATCCATTTTTGAGCAATGTCGCGCGGCGGTGCCTTCGTTCGGAGGCAGTGACGTCTTTGGCTCGGCCGAAGCGATCAACAGCAAGAGAGCAAAGAGCTGGTGCCGGCCAGTGGATCGTTACCGCCACGGCCTACCACGAAGAATTCGGCACTTGCAGGCTAGAGAACTCAAAAGAACGCGGGGCCGGACGAGACCGGCCCCGCGATGTGCCGTCAGCTCGGCTCGAGGCTTAGGTTCCGACGCCGGTCTTGGCGCGCGTGCAGCCTCCACCGTTCGTAAAGGTCCACTGGATGTTGCCGCTCTGAAGCGATGGCGTGAGCGTCACCGAGCAGCTCCCTGCCTGAGCGTTGCCGCTAACCACGATCGCGGCCGAGTTCGCGGTGAGGGAAACCGTGCCGTACTTGACAACGGGGACGCCTTGGCCGCTGGGCCAGAACGCCGCTGTTTCGAGCTCGGTAATCGTGTCGCACGCGGTAACTGAGCCGCCGTTGTTCTGCAGGCACTCGGCGATCGCGGTCTTGAACGAAGCGAGCGACGAAAGGTTGTCGCTCCACCGCGACCGCGTCACATAGTCCTGATACTGCGGAATCGCGATCGCCGCCAGAATGCCGATGATCGCCACGACGATCATCAACTCGATAAGGGTGAAGCCGCGCTGAACGCGGGCCATTTGACGCTGGATCATTGAGCCACTCCTAGTTTTGGGGAAACCGGCACGACGCCGATGCCGGAACTATGTCCAAGTTCCATGCCAGCCAAAACCGTGAGGAAAGATGGCGAAAATGCCGAGATTCGGCGATTCGCGCAGCCTCAGCTGACGCTTTTGGTCACCGCCGCTGACCAATCGCGGCAGCTTGCCGCAGGCGGTTACGCCTTTCGGACGAAGCTTTCTTAAGCCGGCGTGCCGGGGTTGCAGAACTCCATCTTCACCCCGGCCAGTTCGATGATGTCCTTGTCGCGCAGCGGATGCGCGGCCGAGCCGAGGCTCGCGCCGTTGACGGTCGGAAACGTCTCGCCTTCGACGTGCGCGATGAAGTAGCCGGTGGGCCGGCGCGTGATGACCGCGACCTGGTGGCCGGGCCGGCCGATCGTCGTCAACGCCTTCACCAACGCCAGTTCGCGGCCGGCGTTGGCGCCGGTCAGGATCTTGATCGTCGCCACCGCCGGCGGCGCGGCGACGTTGGCGCCGCCGCCAGGCTGGCGCACCTGGATCGTCGCCGGGCCGGGGCCGTAGAACTCGCGCCGCAGCGGCTGCGAGGTGTCGATGTCGACCTCGGATTCGCCGCTGGCGCCGTCGGCGAGGTACTTCAGCCGGTACTTGCCGATTTCGATCACGTCGCCGCTCTGCAGCAGATGCTTCTTGATCGGCTGGCCGTTGACGGTGGTGCCGTTGGTCGATCCGAGGTCTTCCAGATAGACGTCGCTGCCGGTGGAGAAGACGACCGCGTGCTCGCCGCTGACGGCGAGGTTGTCGATCACCAGATCGTTATGCGAGCGGCGGCCGATCGTCGTCCGTTCTTTGGCGAGGTTGACCTCGCGCAGCACGACACCGTCGAGGCTCAACACGAGGCGGGGCATCTTGTCTCCAGGCGTTTGCGGGCAACGCCTGCAAATTCTGCCAGCGCGCGCGCGCCGCTGCCAACCAAGCTTTTGGCCGTTCGCACGGGGCGCCGCATCAGGCGGCGGCGGCGCGCACGCCGACCACGACCACCGAGACGTTGTCGCGCCCGCCCGCTTCGTTGGCCAGTTCCACCAGCCGGCGCGCGCCTTCGTGCACGTTGCCGTCGGTAGCGGCCAGCAAGCCGCCGATCTCGGCCGCGCCGATCATCTCGGTGAGGCCGTCGGAGCACAGCAGCAGCACGTCACCCGCCTCGAGCGGGTAATCGTGCACCTCGGGCTCGATCTCGGCGCTCGCTCCCAGCGCGCGCGTGACCAGGTTCTTGGCCGGCAGCAGGCGCGCCTCCTCCTCGGTGACCATGCCGGCGTCCAGCAGCTCCTGCGAAAACGAGTGGTCGCGGGTCAGCTGCTCGAGCTGGCCGCCGCGCATGCGATAGGCGCGCGAATCGCCGGCGTGGGCGATCCACAGCCGGTCGCCGAGCAGCCAGGCGATCACGATCGTGGTGGCCATTCCCTCGAACGCGGAGCTGTTCAGCGCGGCGCGAAAGATGGTGGAGTTCATCGCGACGAGCCGTTCCCGCAGTATGGCGGCCGGATCGAAGGGGGCCGACCCCTGGCGCGCCGCCTCGAGCGCGGAAGGCAGGTCGGCGAGCAGCGCGGCAACCGCCATCGTGCTGGCGATCTCGCCCGCGTTGTAACCGCCGAGGCCGTCGGCCAGGATGAACAGTCCGGCATCGGGATCGGCGCCGACGGCGTCTTCGTTCAGCGGCCGCACCTGGCCGGCGTCGGTCTTCAGTGCGAAGTCGAGGGTGAAGGGCATCGGGGCGGGCGGCGCGTTCTGTCGGCGGTCAGCCGGCGGCGGGGCGGGACTCGCGCCGCTGGCGCTGCAACCACTTGGCGACGGCGATGACGAGGATCGCCCCCGCCGCCTGCGCCGCATACGTGACCCAGGCCTCGGCAGGCACGAAGGGCTTGACGACCGGATCGCCGACCATCAGGCCGCCCGCGATCCACCCGAGCAGGCCGCCGCCCAGCATGATGATGATCGGAAAACGGTCGAGCAGGCGAAGGATGATCTGGCTGCCGAACACGATGAAGGGCACGCTCACCAGCAGGCCGAAGACGATCAGCCCGAGCTGATGCCCGGGGTCGGCCTGCTCGGCCACGCCGGCGATCGCCACCACGTTGTCGAGCGACATCACGAAATCGGCGACGATGATGGTCTTGATCGCGCCCCAGAGCCGGTCGCTCGCCTTGACCTCGGCATGCGCGTCGTCTTCGCCCGGCGGCGCGATCAGCTTCACGCCGATCCATAAAAGCAGCGCGCCGCCGACGAGCTTGAGCAGCGGCACGCGCAGCAGCGCGACGGCGAACGTGATCAGGATCACGCGCAACATGATGGCACCGCCGGCGCCCCAGAAAACGGCGAGATTGCGCTGTTTATGGGGCAGATTGCGCGACGCTAGGGCGATGACGACCGCATTGTCTCCGCCCAGCAGGATGTCGATCAGGATGATCTGGACGATGGCGGCCCAGTCGAGCGTCGCGAACCACTCGGCCACGGCTGCCATCGCTACTTTCCGCTGCGCCGTCTACAGCACGCTTTTCAGCAGTTTGCCGATCTCCGAGGGGTTCTTGGTCGTCTTGATGCCGCACGCTTCCATCACGGCCAGTTTCTCCTGCGCGGTGCCCTTGCCGCCGGAGATGATGGCGCCGGCGTGCCCCATGCGCTTGCCGGGCGGCGCGGTCACGCCGGCGATGAAGCCGACCACCGGCTTTTTCATGTGCTGCTTGACCCAGTGCGCAGCGGTTTCTTCGTCGCTGCCGCCGATCTCGCCGATCATCACCACGGCGTCGGTTTCGGGATCGTCGTTGAACAGTTTCAGCACGTCGATGTGCTTGAGCCCATTGACCGGGTCGCCGCCGATGCCGACCGCGCTCGACTGCCCGAGCCCGAGCTCGGTCAATTGCGCGACGGCTTCGTAGGTCAGGGTGCCGGAGCGCGACACCACGCCGATGCGGCCCTTCTT
>JAKANT010000050.1 GCA_021823635.1 Pseudomonadota bacterium | reverse complement strand
GTGGAGACGGCCAAGGCGTACATGAAGCACGAGCGCGAGACGCTGGAGGCCGTCATCCGCGCCCGCAATTCGGCGGTGGCCGCCAACGCGGCCGCCGCCGCCGATCCCGGCAACGCGGCGGCGATGCAGGGCCTGATGGCGGCCGAAGGGGCGCTGTCGGGCGCGCTGGGCAAGCTGTTCGCGCTGGCCGAGGCCTATCCGGACCTGAAGGCCAACGCCAACATGATGCAGCTGTCGGAAGAGCTTACCGGCACCGAGAACAAGATCGCGTTCGCGCGCCAGGCCTTCAATGACGCGGTGATGGCTTTCAATACCGCCGTCGAGCAGTTCCCGTCCAACATCATCGCCAACTTCTTTTCGTTCAAGCCGGCCGAACTGCTGCAGGCCACCGAAGCGCCGGAAGAGAGAAAAGCGGTCAAAGTGCAGTTCTGAGCGGGTCGCACGCGCACCGGCCGCGGACCCTCCGATCGCGGGCGCTCGATGAACTTCTTCGAGCAGCAGGAACTCGCGCGTCGCGCCAGCACGCGGCTGATCGTCCTTTTCTGCCTGGCGGTGGTCGCGGTGGTAGTCGCGGTCAACGCGATCGGCGCCTTCCTCTACCTGTCGCTGACCGGTTCGCACGGCGCGCTCGGTGCCGCCGCGCTGCCGCGCGGTTTCTTCGCCACCAACACCGTCATCGTGCTGGCGCTGATCGGCGGCGGCACCTGGTGGGAGCTGAACCGGCTGGCCGCCGGCGGCGAGGTGGTGGCGCAGATGGTCGGCGCGCGCGCGATCGATCCGGGCACGCGCGACCTGCTGGAGCGCCGGCTCGTCAACGTGGTCGAGGAAATGGCGCTCGCCTCCGGCGTGCCGGTGCCGCGCGTGTACGTGCTGGACGACGCGGCGACGATCAACGCGTTCGCCGCCGGCCACTCGATCAACGACGCGGTGGTGGCAGTGACGCGCGGCGCGCTGACGCGGCTCACCCGCGACGAACTGCAGGGCGTGATCGGGCACGAGTTCAGCCACATCCTGAACGGCGACATGCGGCTGAACCTGCGGCTGATCGGCGTGCTGTTCGGCCTGCTGATGGTGTCGATGTTCGGCCGCTTCCTGATGGAGATCGGCCGCGGCAGCCGCGACAGCCGCGGCGCGGCGCCGCTGGCCGTCGCCGGTCTCGCTCTCTGGATCATCGGCTACATCGGCGTGTTCTTCGGCCGCCTGATCAAGGCCGGCGTGTCGCGCCAGCGCGAGTTCCTGGCCGATGCGGCCAGCGTGCAGTTCACGCGCAACCCGGACGGCATCGGCGGCGCGCTGCGCAAGATCGGCTGGCTGTCGCAGCAGCAGGGGCTGGGCAGCGAGATCGGCCATCCGAACGCCGAGACGCTGTCGCACCTGTTTCTCGGCGCCGCGCGGCGCAGTTTCGCGAGCGGCCTGTTCGCCACCCATCCGCCGCTCGAAGAGCGCGTGCGCCGCATCTACGGGCGCGCCGTGGACTTCGTGCCGGCGCCGGAGCAGCCGCTGGCGCTGGCGCTCGCCGCCGCGGACAGGGCCGAACCGGAAGCGGCGCCGATCGACTACCCGGGCGGCTTCGTCAGCCCGGTGGCGGCGCTGGTAGCCGGCGGCGCACCGCGGGCCGACAAGGTGCCCAAAGCGATCGGCGGCGCGTCCGCCGACGCCGCCCCACTCGCGCAGCGGCTCGAAGAACCGCTGCTCGCCGCCGCGCAGGCCGACGTCGGCGCCGCGCAGCTGCTCGTGCTGGCGCTGCTGATCGACAAGGACCGCGCCATCGGCGACGGCCAGCGACGCGTGCTGGCCGAAGCGCTCGGAGCCCCGGCCGCGCAGACGGTCGACGAGTATCACGCGCGCGTGCAGCGGTTGCCGCCGGGCGCGCGCTTGCTGCTGGTCGACCGGCTGATGCCGACGCTGCGCAAACTGCCGGCGGCGGCGGCGCAGCGGCTGCTCGCGCTCGCGCACACGCTGATCGTCGCCGACGGCCGCGTGACGCTGGCCGAGTTCCTGCTGTTCACGGTGCTGAAGCACCGGCTCGGCCCGGATGCGCACAAGCCCACACCGGCACGCTTCCGTCACGTGGCCGAACTCGGTGCGGATGCGGCGCTGGTGCTGTCGCTCGTCGCGAGCGTGCGGCTGCCGGAGGCGCCCGAGCGGGCCTTCAACGCCGCCATGCTGCTGCTGCCGGGCGTGGAAGGCGAACGGGTGCCGGCGGACGCCATCGCGCTCGACGCGGTCGGTGCGGCGCTGGCGCGGCTAAACCAGCTCGCGCCGCTGGCCAAGCCCGCTTTCATCAAGGCGGCGGCGGCCGCCGCGTTCGTCGACGGCGAGACGAACTGGAAAGCGGCGAGCTGCCTGCGCACGATCTGCGCCGCGCTCGACAGCCCGCTGCCGCCGCAGTTGAGCAAGCAGGCCGCGGAGGCCGTCGCGGTTTGAACGTCGCGCCCCGCACGCCGCGTGTCAGCGACGGCCCGTCCGCGTCGAGCAGAACGCAATGCCAGCCGTGCGCTTTGGCCCATGCTTCGAGAAGCCTCTGACTCGCGCGGGCAGTCTTGCGAGCGCGATAAACAGGCGACCTGCGTGTGATCCAAGCTTTGCGCCCGGCAGCGGATCGGTCAGACATGGTGAGGCGCTAACGCGCCGGTTCGGCGGCGGGCCGCGCCGCGGACCGTGCGCTGCGACCGGTTGTTCGGCGGCGGCCTTCCATCACTTTTGCAGCTTGTACATGACGGACCATACCTCGTGCAGACAGTGCTCGTAGGCGCATCCCGCCTTGCCCTGATGGCGGGCAACTTCGGACTTGAAGTTGTCATAGTCGGTCTCCTCGGCCAACTCGGCCAGCACCTGCGACCACACCGGCTTCGCAACGAAGATGCGAAAGGCGTAATCGCTCCCCGCGAATTCCTGAACCTCACATTGGCCGAGCAGATGGCACCTCGTCGAGCGTCACCGGCACCGTGCTGGAGCCGCGCTGCACCCTCCATGCCGAGCGAATCGCCGACGAGCAGGCAGTCGCCGCCGGCGTCGTAGGCGGTCAGCATCGCGATCTTCTCGCCCGCGGCGAGCATCGCGCGCAGGCGCACCAGCGACACTGCCTTGCGTTCGGCCGATGGGGCAGCGGGCGCGGTCATGCCTCGTCCGCCTGGACGGGGATATCCGAGCGCGTCTCGCGGATGCGGTTGCGGGCGTCGACGAACACCAGGCGCGGCCGCACGCGGTCGAGTTCGGCCTCGGCCACAAGGCCGAAGGCGGCGATGATGACCAGGTCGCCGGGCGCGGCGCGGCGCGCGGCCGAACCGTTCAACGACACGATGCCGCTGCCGCGCTCGCCGCGGATCACATACGTCACGAAGCGCTCGCCGTTGGCGATATTCCAGACGTGCACCTGCTCGTTCTCTCGCAGGTCGGCGGCGTCGAGCAGGTCCTCGTCGATGGCGCACGAGCCCTCGTAATGCAGTTCGCAGGCGGTCACGGTGGCGCGATGGATCTTCGACTTGAGCATCAAGCGAAACATGGCAGTGCCTCAGCAGGTGCGCATGCCCAGCGACGCGAGCAGGCGCTGGTCGGCCTGCCAGTCCGGGTTACCAGTGGTCAGCAGCTTGTCGCCGTAGAAGATCGAGTTCGCGCCGGCGAGGAAGCACAGTGCCTGCACCGCGTCGCTCATCTCGCGCCGCCCGGCGGACAGCCGCACCCGCGCGCGCGGCATGGTGATGCGCGTCACCGCGATCGTGCGCACGAACTCCAGCGGCTCGAGCGGTTCCGCATCGGCCAGCGGCGTGCCCTCGACGCGCACCAGCTGGTTGATCGGTACCGACTCCGGGTAGGGCTCGAGGTTGGCGAGCTGTGCCACCAGCCCGGCGCGCTCGCGGCGCGACTCGCCCATCCCGACGATGCCGCCGCAGCACACACGGATGCCGGCTTCGCGCACGCGGTCGAGCGTGCGCAGCCGATCGTCGTAGGTGCGTGTCGAGATGATGCGGCCGTAGGCCTCGGGCGCGGTGTCCAGGTTGTGGTTGTAGTAGTCGAGTCCGGCGGACTTCAGCGCCTGCGCCTGGCCGTCGCTGAGCATGCCCAGCGTGCAGCAGGCCTCGAGCCCCTCGGCCTTCACCGCGCGCACCAGCTCGACCACCTTCTCGATGTCGCGGTCCTTAGGCTCGCGCCACGCCGCACCCATGCAAAAGCGCGTCGCGCCCTGCGCACGCGCCGCGCGCGCCGCCGCGGCCACCTCGCTCACGTCGAGCAGCTTGCCCGCGACGACGCCGGTGTCGAAGTGGACCGATTGCGGGCAGTAGCCGCAGTCCTCCGGGCAACCGCCGGTCTTGATCGACAGTAGGGTCGACAGCTGCACCTCGTTGGCGTCGAAATGCTCGCGGTGGACCTGCTGCGCGCGGTAGATCAGGTCGTTGAAGGGCAGCTCGAACAGTGCCTCGACCCGGTCGACCGGCCAGCGCGCGAGCGGCTGCAAGACGGCACGCCGCGAAGCGGTCGACGCGACCGGAACCGTCGCGATGGTAGGGGTCTCGTTCATTCTCGGAACATCGTAACTTCAGTTACTCAGTCGCGCGCGCCGGGGCGCACATGCGCGGTGGCCTCGTCCTCGACGCGTTGCCAGATCTCCACCGCCATCGGGTTGTTGCTTTCCTCGAGGATGTGGCCCACCAGGCCGATCGCGCGCGCGAATACACCGACGCCGCGCACGATCTGCCAGGGCAGTCCGAGCTCGCAGCAGATCGCGCCGATCGCGCCGGTGGCGTTCACCGGGAGCATCTTGCCGGTGCTGCGCTCGGCCTCGGCGCAGATCAGCTGCTCGAGCTTCACGTAGTCGCGTGAGAAGCCGTTCTCGGCGGCGATCGCGAACAGCCGCGGCGCACGCGGGTCCACCGGCTTGTGCAGCGGATGGCCGAGGCCCGGCACGATCTGGCCGCGCGCTCGGTAGCCCGCGACCACGTCGCACGCGATCTTCTCGAGATCGGCGCCCTTCGTGCCCGGTGGCAACGCCTCATAGAGCATCTTCGCGGTCCCCTCGGTGGAGCCGACGAACACCGAGCCCAAACCGCACAGGCCGGCCGCCACCGCGGCCTGCAGCGACTCGGGCGCGCCGGCGTAGGTGAGGCGTGCCGCGAGCGCACTGGGCGTGATGCCGTGCTCGACCAGCGTGACCGCGACCGCGTTGAACACGGTCGATTCCTGCGGCGTGGGCATGCGGCCAACCAGCAGCAGCCAGGCCAGGTCGCCCAGGCTGATGTTGCCCAGCAGTTCGTCGGGCAGGCTGCGGCCGCGCACCACGATGCGGTCCGGTGTGCTCCAGGCGATGTCGGAGCGGATCGGTTTGGTCTTACGGGGCATGGAGGTCCTCGTCATGGCGAATAGCAATAGGCACTCAGGTCGCGAGCCCGGCGCTGCGCAGCACCGCACGCGCGCGCTCGACGACCGGCATGTCGATCATCTGGCCGTCCAGCGCCACGGCGGCGCCACCCGAGGCCGCGAACGCGGCACAGACGCGCTGCGCCCAGGCGACACGCTGCGCATCGGGCGTGAACGCCGCCTGCACGACGGGGATCTGCTTCGGATGGATGCACAGCTTGGCGCCGAAGCCAAGCCGGCGCGAACGCTCGGCGTCGGCGCGCAGCCGCTCGGGGTCGTCGATCGCGGTGCTCACACCGTCGACCGGCGCCGCCAGGCCGCCCAGCCGCGAGGCCAGCACCACTTGGGCCCGATAGGGCTGCAATTCGGCTTCGCCGCCGTCGGGCGCGCAGTCGATGCCCAGATCAATGGCGAGGTCGATGCTGCCGAAGGCCAGCCGTACGACACCAGGCACGCGGGCGATGGCGCGCACTTCCTCCACGCCGCGCGCCGACTCGATGATCGGCAGCAGGTCCTTGAACGTGGCTTCGAAGGCGTGGCACACGGCATCGATGCCGTCGGCCTTGGGCAGCATCACCGCGGCGACACCGGGGTGGCGGCACAGCTCGAGGTCATCCTCGTACCACGGCGTGCCGGCGGCGTTGACGCGCACGATCACCGGCGCGGCTTCGTCGAGCGCATCGGCCAGCGCGTCGCGCGCACGCCGCTTCGCGTCGGGCGCCACGGCATCTTCGAGGTCGACGATCACCGCGTCCGCGCCGGCCGCGCGCGCCTTGGCATAACGCTCGGGGCGGTCGGCAGGCACGAACAGGTACGTGTGCGGCTGTCGCGCTGAAGTCGCTGCGTCGGTCATCGAGCTCCCCCTCGCCGCGGCTTACGTGGCCAGCAGGCGTCCGAGTTGCGGCGCGCACTCAAGCGACCAGACGCGCGAGATCAGTGCATCCATCTCGGCTGGCGTGGCCGCATCGCCGTAGGCGGCGAGCCGGCGCGCTTTGTCCTCCAACTCGGTCCGGCTCAGCGTGTTGCCCGGGTCGCCCTTGGGCTCGTCGACGCGCGCGCTCAGCATCCGCCCGTCGCGCGTACGAACCGTCACTTTGCCGATCCAGCGCTGCGGGTAGGCGGCGTCCACCTCGGGGTCGAGTTGCATCGTCACCCGTTCGCGAAACGCGGCAACACGTGGCGCGAGGAAGTGGCGGTCGAACTCGTTCAAGCCGGCGTGTCCGAACTCGGCCACCAGCCCGAGCACGGTGCCCATCGAGAATTTGGCCTGGTGCACGGTGGACGGCACGCGCACCCGGCCGAGCACGTCGATCGCGCCCTGGTGCACGTGTGCCTGCACTTCGGCGATGTCGTCGGCAGCCAGACGGTGCTCGCGCATCAGGACAAGCAACGCGTCGGCGCTCGGATGCGTGTGCCGGCACGAGGCGTGATATTTGAACGACGTCTCGGCCGTCGCCCAGCGCTGCCCGAGGCCATCGGTGAGCCGGGCCGGGTCGGCGTCGTCCGACATGCCCGCGGCCATGCCCTGCTCGCCTTCGAGGATGCGGCGCGCGCCAGTGAAGCCGTCCTTCGCGAGCCAGGCCGAGGCCAGCCCCGCTGAGGCGGCATGGGCGCAGTGCAGCTGCTTGGAATCGGCCGCGTCGCGCAGGAACTCCCACAGCCCCGCAGCCTGCGTGCCGGCGCTGCCGAAGGCGTGCAGCATGCGCTCGGCGTCCAGGCCGAGCAGCCGGCCGGCCGCGGCCGCGGCGGCCAGTGTCCCGGCAGTGGCGGTGGTGTGGAAGATGCGGTAATGCGTGCGACCCAGAAACTCGCCGACGCGGATGCCGACCTCGTAGCCCGCCACAGCAGCAGCGAGGAACTCGCGCCCGCTGGCGCCCGTAGCCTGAGCCGTGGCCAGCGCGGCCGGGAACACGACCGCGGCCGGGTGGAATACCGAACCGTTGTGCACGTCGTCCTGCTCGACCACATGCGAGGCCGCCGCGTTGACCATCGCCGCGAAGTGCGGCGACGTACCGCGGCGCGCGATCAGTACCTCGGCCGGGCCGTTGGCCGGACCCATCGCGCTGGCGTAGCGCTCCAACGCCTGCACGGCGCGCGCACGCCGGCCCGCCAGGGTGGAGCCGAGCCAGTCGAGGAACAGGTCTTCGGTGCGGCGCAGCACCGGCGCCGGAATCGTGTCGGTCTTCAGCGCGGCGGCGAAGGTCGCGAGCGCCGCCGACGGATGGTCGTTCATGCCGAATCTCCGTTGCGGTTCACACTGCGTGCTCCGCGCGCAGCGCCGCGATCTCCGCTGCGCCCAGGCCGAGTTCCGAAAGGATCGCGTCGGTGTGCTGGCCGAGCGCCGGCACCGCCCCCATGGGCGGTGGCGGCTCACCCGAGACATGGTGCGGCGGATACAGCGCAGGCACCACGCCGCCCGGCGTCGCGATCTCGGTCCAGCGCCCGCGCGCCTGCAGCTGCTCGTGCCGCCAAAGGTCGGCCATCTCGTTGAGGCGGCCGTAGGCGATCTGCGCGGCCTCCAGTCGTTCGACGAGCTGGTCTGCCGTGAGCTCGGCGCACACTGCGTCGATGATGCCGCGCAGCGTATCGCGCTCGGCCAGGCGCTTGGCATTGCCCTTGTATTGGGCCGCCAGCTCGGGGCGGTGCAGCACCTTGTCGCAGAAGGTCGCCCACTCGCGGTCGTGTTGCACGGCAAGCACCACGGTACGCCCGTCACCGCAAGTGAACGGGCCGTAGGGAAAGATCGCCGCATGCGAGGCACCCGTGCGCTGCGGCGGCGGCTGACCGTCGAGCGTGTAGTACAGCGGGAAGCCCATCCACTCGGCCATCGCCTCGAGCATCGAGATCTCGAGCCGCTTGCCGCGGCCGGTGCGCCCGCGCTCGAGCAGCGCGGCGAGCACGGCGCTGTAGGCGTACATGCCGGCGGCGATGTCGGCGATCGACAGGCCGGC
>JAKANT010000049.1 GCA_021823635.1 Pseudomonadota bacterium | reverse complement strand
GCAAGGATCGTTTTCCGCGCCAAGTAGCGCGGTGGAGAGAACCGTGAAAGTCATGGCAAGCGTGAAGAAGATGTGCCGCAAGTGCAAGGTGATCAAGCGCAAGGGCGTGGTGCGCGTGATCTGTTCCGACCCGCGGCACAAGCAGCGTCAAGGCTGACGAGGGACGAAAATGGCCCGTATTGCAGGCATCAACATTCCGCCGAACCAGCACGCCGAGATCGGCCTGACCGCCATCTACGGCATCGGCCGCGCGCGCGCGCGGGCGATCCTGGATGCGGTGAAGGTTCCCTACTCCAAGAGGGTCAAGGAGCTGACCGACGCCGAGCTGGAGCGCATCCGCGAAGCGGTCGGCCGTTTCACCGTCGAGGGCGACCTGCGGCGCGAGGTGCAGCTGTCGATCAAGCGCCTGATCGATCTGGGCTGCTATCGCGGCATGCGCCACCGCCGCGGACTGCCGGTGCGCGGCCAGCGCACTCGCACCAACGCGCGCACCCGCAAGGGACCGCGCAAGGCGGGCGTGGCGCTGAAGAAAGCCGCGACCTGAGCGCATCGACATTGAGGAAAGTAACCGATGGCACGAGCACCGACCCAGCAAAGCGCCGCACAGCGCGTGCGCAAGAAGGTCAAGAAGAACGTCGCCGAGGGCATCGCCCACATTCACGCGTCGTTCAACAACACGATCATCACGATCACCGACCGGCAGGGCAACGCACTGGCCTGGGCGAGCGCCGGCGGCTCCGGCTTCAAGGGCTCGCGCAAGTCGACCCCGTTCGCGGCCCAGGTGGCGGCCGAAAGCGCCGGCCGCGCCGCGCAGGAGTGCGGGGTGAAAAACCTCGAGGTGCGCATCAGCGGACCGGGGCCCGGGCGCGAATCGTCGGTGCGTGCGCTGAACGCGTGCGGATTTCGCATCACGTCGATCCAGGACGTCACGCCGATACCGCACAACGGCTGTCGGCCGCCGAAGCGCCGCCGCGTCTGAGCGGCGTTATTTGCCCGTTCCCACGAGGAGTCAAAGCAAAGATGGGTCTCGACAACCTGGTGTCCGCCCGCTGAGGCGCGACTGAATGCACGGTCCTGTGCAGGATTAGGAAGGCAACATGGCTCGCTACATCGGAGCAAAACTGAAACTGTCGCGCCGCGAGGGCACCGACTTGTTCCTGAAGAGCGCACGGCGCGCGCTCGACACCAAATGCAAGGCCGATTCCAAGCCGGGCCAGCACGGCCGCATCTCCGGCGCGCGCACGTCCGACTTCGGTCTGCAATTGCGCGAAAAGCAGAAAGTCAAACGCATGTACGGCGTGCTGGAACGGCAGTTCCGGCGCTATTTTGCGGAGGCGGCGCGACGCAAGGGCAACACCGGCGCGCGGCTGATCGAGCTGCTCGAATCGCGGCTGGACAACGTCGTGTACCGGATGGGCTTCGGCTCGACGCGCGCCGAGGCACGCCAGCTGGTCACGCACAAGGCGATCGCGGTCAACGGCAAGACCGCCAGCATTCCGTCGATGTTGGTCAAGCCGGGCGACGTGATCGCGGTGCGCGAAAAGGCGAAGAAACAGGCGCGTATCCAGGAGGCGCTGTCGCTCGCCGAGCAGTCCGGTTTCCCGTCCTGGGTCGAAGTCGACAAAGACAAGCTCGAAGGCAGGTTCAAGCAGTTGCCCGACCGCAGCGACGTGGCGCAAGACGTCAACGAGTCGCTGGTGGTCGAGCTTTATTCGCGCTGACGCGCGTCGAGTCGGCCGCCGCCCGTGTCGGCGGCGCGGCCGGTTTTTCCGGGATAAGGGCGCCCGGTCGCAATCGCCCCTGACTATCCATCAGCCTTATCGGTGTAACGAGCCGAGGGTATTGAGAAGGGAGCGTCAATGACATCCACCGCACTGCTGAAGCCGCGCTCGATCGAGGTCGAATCGATCGGACCGAACGCGGCGGTCGTCACGATGGAACCGTTCGAGCGCGGCTACGGCCACACGCTCGGCAACGCGCTGCGCCGCATCCTGCTGTCGTCGATGGTCGGCTATGCGCCGACCGAGGCGTCGATCGCCGGTGTCGTGCACGAGTATTCGACTCTGGACGGCGTGCGCGAGGACGTGGTCGACATCCTGCTGAATCTGAAAGGCGTGGTGTTCAAGCTGCACAACCGCGACGAAGTCACGCTGACGCTGAAGAAGGAAGGCGAGGGTGTGGTGACGGCCGGCGACATCGAGCTGCCGCACGATGTCGAGATCATCAATCCCGAGCATGTGATCGCGCATCTGCAGGGCGGCGGACGGCTCGAGATGCAGATCAAGGTCGAGAAGGGCCGCGGCTATGTGCCGGGCAACGTGCGCGCGTTCCGCGACGATCACAGCAAGACGATCGGCCGCATCGTGATGGATGCTTCCTTTTCGCCGGTCAAGCGCGTGTCCTACACGGTGGAGAGCGCGCGCGTCGAACAGCGCACCGACCTCGACAAACTGGTGATGACGATCGAAACCAACGGCGCGATCACGCCGGAGGAAGCCGTACGCCAGGCCGCGCGCATCCTGGTCGATCAGCTGTCGGTGTTCGCCTCGCTCGAAGGCACGGCCGAGGTGGCGGTGGCGGCGCGCGCATCGCCGCAGGTCGACCCGATCCTGCTGCGACCGGTCGACGACCTGGAGCTCACCGTGCGCTCGGCCAACTGTCTGAAGGCCGAGAACATCTACTACATCGGCGACCTGATCCAGCGCACCGAAAACGAGCTGCTGAAGACGCCGAACCTCGGCCGCAAGTCGCTGAACGAGATCAAGGAAGTGCTTGCCGCACGCGGACTGACGCTCGGCATGAAACTCGAAAACTGGCCGCCCGCCGGGCTGGAGAAGTGAGAAGCCACCTCAGTCGGCCCGCCCTTGCGGGATAGAAGAGCCGACCCCGAAGACCGAAAGGAACGACCATGCGTCACCGCCACGGACTGCGGAAACTGAACCGTACCTCGTCGCATCGCCTGGCGATGCTGCGCAACATGTCGAACTCGCTGCTGCGGCACGAGCTGATCAAGACCACGTTACCGAAAGCGAAAGAGCTGCGCCGCGTAGTCGAGCCGCTGATCACGCTCGGTAAGGAGCCGACGCTCGCCAACAAACGGCTGGCGTTCAACCGGCTGCGCGACCGCGAGATGGTGGTCAAGCTGTTCGCAGAACTCGGACCGCGCTACAAGGACCGGCCCGGCGGGTATCTGCGCATCCTGAAGTTCGGCTTTCGCGCCGGGGACAACGCACCGATGGCGCTGGTCGAGCTGGTCGACCGGCCGCTGCCGAAAGAACCCGAGTCCGCGGCGACCGAAGCGGCGAGCTGAGCGAAGGCGGGCGGCCGAGGGCCCGGCATGAGCGAAGTGCTGGTGGTGTTGACCAACTGTCCGGACGCCGCCAGCGCGCGCCGCATCGCCGACGCCCTGGTCGAGCAACGGCTGGCGGCGTGCGTCAACGAGCTGGCGCCGGTGCAGTCGGTGTATCGCTGGCAAGGCGCGATCGAACGCGCCACCGAAGTGCCGTTGCTGATCAAATGCACGCGCGAGCGCTACCCCGCACTGGAGGCGGCCATCCGCGCGCTGCACCCCTACAGCGTGCCGGAAATCATCGCTTGGCCGCTCGCCGCAGGCTACGCGCCGTATCTGCGCTGGGTCGAAGACGAAACGCAGCCGCCGCGACTGGCGTAAGCGCTTAAGCGGCCGGCTCCTCTCAGTACACCTCGAACAGGCCGGCGGCGCCCATGCCGCCGCCGATGCACATCGTGACGACGACGTGCTTCGCGCCGCGGCGCTTGCCTTCGATCAGCGCGTGGCCAACGAGCCGCGCGCCGCTCATGCCGTAGGGGTGGCCGAGCGCGATCGCGCCGCCGTTGACGTTGAGCTTCTCGTTGGGGATGCCGAGCCGGTCGCGGCAGTAGATCACCTGCACCGCGAACGCTTCGTTCAGTTCCCACAGGTCGATGTCATCGACCTTCAGTCCCGCCCGCGCGAGCAGCTTCGGCACTGCGAACACCGGGCCGATGCCCATCTCGTCCGGCTCGCAGCCGGCCACCGCGAAACCGCGGAAGGCACCGAGCGGCTGCAGGCCCTTGCGCGCGGCGGTCGCCGCGCTCATCACCACCGCGGCGCTTGCGCCGTCCGAAAACTGGCTGGCGTTGCCGGCGGCGATCACGCCGCCCTCGATCGCGGGCTTGATCTGAGATACGCCCTCGTAGGTCGTATCCGGGCGGATGCCTTCGTCGTGCTCGACCGTCACTTCTTTGATCGATTCCGCGCCGGTGTTCTTGTCGACCACTTTCGTCTTCACCGTGATCGGAACGATCTCGTCGCGGAACTTGCCCGCCGCGCGCGCGGCGGCGGCGCGCTGCTGGCTTTGAACGCCGTAGCGGTCTTGAGCCTCGCGGTCGATCTTGTAGCGCTTGGCGACGTTCTCGGCCGTCTGCAGCATCGGCCAGTAAATCTCCGGCTTGTGCTTTAGCAGCCACTCGTCCTGGAACATGTGGCGGTTCATCTCGTTTTGCACGCACGAGATCGACTCCAAACCGCCGGCGACGTAGATGTCGCCCTCCCCGCTCATGATGCGCTGTGCCGCCAGCGCGATGGTCTGTAGCCCGGACGAGCAGAAGCGGTTGACCGTCAGCCCGGGCACGCTGACCGGCAGCCCGGCGCGAATCGCCACCTGGCGCGCGATGTTCCAGCCCGTCGCGCCCTCCGGATTGGCGCAGCCCATGATCACGTCTTCGATCTCGGCGTTGTCCAGCCGGGCGCGGTCGATCGCGGCGCGCACCGCGAACGCGCCCATCGTGGCGCCGTGGGTCATGTTCAGCGCCCCTTTCCAAGCCTTGCACAGCGGCGTGCGTGCGGTCGACACGATCACGGCTTCGTTCATCACAGATCTCCTTGGCGTGGCAACGGCCGAAGCGTAGCGCAGCGCGGCGGGCGCATCAGCGGGGCAGCTCGATGACCTGCGGCGGCGGCGGTTCGCGGTACAGCGACTGCACGTCGGCCGCGCGCCGTGCCAGCACCGCGCGCTGGTTGATGTAGCCCTTGTCGGTGATTTCGTTGGCGTCGATCGAGGGCGGCTCGGCCAGCAACAACGCGCGCGTCGCGTAGTTGGAACTGCCGCGGCCTTCTCGGGCGAGCGCCGCCAGACCCTCCGCCACCCGCGCGCGCACGCGCGCATCGTTGATCAGCACGGCGAGCGGTGTCGACGCCGGCAGATCCGGGCACAGGCTCGCGCAGCCGGCCGCATTCGGAAAGACCAGCAGCCCGACGCGCTCGCGGTCGTGGCCGGCCACCACCACGTCCTGCGCCACCGGCGCGAGCGCCGCAATCGCGCGCACGCGCAGGCTACCGACGTGTACCCAGGTGCCGGAGGTCAGTTTGAAATCTTCGGCGATGCGACCGTCGAAGACGACGCCGCGCGACGGATCGTTCGGGTCGGCCAGCCGTCCGGCGTCGCCGATCTTGTAAAACCCTTCGGCATCGAATGCTGCCGCAGTCAGATCGGGGCGCTTGAAGTAGCCAGGCGTGACGTTGGGGCCGCGCACGCGCATCTCCAGTTTGTCGCCGCTCGGCACGAACAGCAGCTCGGTGCCGGGCGCCGGCAAGCCGATCACGCCGGCACGCTCGATCGGAAAGTGCACGCTGGTCACCAGCGGCGCGGTTTCGGTCGAACCCCACGCGGAGGCCAGCGCCACGCGGCGGCCGAGCCGCGCGGCCAGCCGCTCCAGCCGCTCCCACAGGTTTTGCGGCAAAGCCGCGCCCGCGTAGAAGATCACCTTCAGGCGCGAGAAAAAGTGCGCCGCGAACGTGGCGTCGCTTTCCAGGAACGGCAGCAGCATGTCGAAGCCGCGCGGCACGTTGAAGTAGAGGTTCGGTGCGATCTCGCGCAGATTGGCGACGGTCCTCTCGATCAACCCGGGCGCGGGTTTTCCCTCGTCGATGTACAGGGTGCCGCCGTTGGCGAGCACCAGGTTGAAGTTGTGATTGGCACCGAAGGTATGGTTCCACGGCAGCCAATCGACGATCACCGGCGGCTCGTCTTCCAGGAACGGCCAGCATTGCAGAATCATCTGCTGGTTGGCCGTCAGCATGCGGTGCGTGTTGATCACGCCCTTGGGCTCCCCTGTGGATCCGGACGTGAACAGGATCTTGGCGATCGACTCCGGCGCGACGGCGGCCGACGCGGCATCGATCGCGGCATCGGCCCGAGTGGCGAGCAATGTCTCGAAAGAGGTGGCGCCGGCCGGTGCGTTGCGGCTGGCGACCAGCTCGAAACCGCCGCCGACCGCCGCCAGCGCCTTGCCGAATTTGGCCGCATCGTCGGCGAACACGAGGCCCGGCGCGAGCAGCGCGAAGATCGCGCGTAGCTTGGCATGGTCGCTCGACAACAGCGAATAGGCGGGCGAGATCGGCGCGTAGGGCACGCCTGCGTACTGGGCGGCGAGCGCCAGCAGCGCGTGATCGACCCCGTTGTGCGACAGCACCACGACCGGGCGGTCGGCGGAAAGCCCGCGCTCGATCAGTGCGGTTCCGATCGCCCGCGCTGCCGCGAGCGCCTGCCCATACGTTACGGTGCGCCAGCCGCCTGCCGCGCGCTCGGCGAGAAAGACGCGCTGAGGCGCACGCCGCGCCCAGGCCGCCAGCCATTCGCCGGTCGAGCGCGCGTGCGGCGCCAGCGGTTGCGGCGAGCGCAGCAGGAACGCACCATTGCCACGGTCGATGCGCTCGACCACCGGCGGCGCAAAGCGCACGATCGACTCGCCACTCATTGTTGCCTCCTCCGGCAGTGTGCGGGCGCCGATTATCATCGTTTCGTGACCGACGTTGAACGGGTACGCCTCGACAAATGGCTGTGGGCCGCGCGCTTCTTCAAAACGCGCTCGGCGGCGGCCCAGGCGATCGCACTGGGCCGCGTGCGCGTCGACGGCGCGCGCGTCAAGCCCGCCCGCGAGGCGCGCCTCGGTGAGCGCCTGCAACTGCAGCTCCCATCCGCATCGATCGAGGTGATCGTGCGCGGGCTGTCGGCCGTGCGCGGCGCGGCGCCGGCGGCACGATTGCTTTACGAGGAGACGGCCGACAGCATCGCGCGCCGCGCGCGTCTGGAACAAGCGCGAGCGGTCGAACCCGCGGCGACGATCAAGGGGCGTCCGACCAAGCGCGAAGGGCGCGAATTGCGGCGCCTGCAGCGCGGCGACTGACGCCGTCCGCGCGGCGATCGTGCGCGCGAGAACCCGGTCGCCGGCGCGGTGGCGAGCGGGCCCATCGCGCGCGGTACATCGACGCGCGGCAACGCTGAGCACGCCACCGGAGGCGATGCGCTGCGTTTCAGGGGCGCAATCTGGCGCGCCGCCACCAGCGGCGCAGCCGCGACGGCCGGTCCGACAGCACGCGCTGGGTCCAGAACAGCACCAGCAGAAGCACGGCGATCGCCGCCATCGCCGCCATCGTGAGCCAGAAACCCTCCGGCCGGTCGATCAGAGGCATCGACTCGAAGTTCATCCCGAACACGCCCGTGACCAGCGTCAACGGCGCGAACACGGCGGTGATCACCGTCAGCAGCCGGATCACTTGGTTGGTCCGATGCGCAGTGGCCGAGAAATGCAACTGCACCGCCGTCTCCAGCGAGTTCTCCAGCCGCTGCGCGTGCCGCAGGACGCGCCGCACGTGTTCGATGACGTCGGCGATGCGCACCAGGTAGGCGTCGCTCTGTTGCGCCTGAGGTGTGGACTCCAAATAGCTGTCGCGCAGCTCCTGTAGCGCGTCGTCCTGTTCCTCGCACAGGTTCTCCAGCTTGCGGATCTCGATGCGCGCCTGCAGCAGCGCCGCCCAATCGGAAAACGGCCGCCGCGGGTCGAGCAGTTCGCGCTGCCAGCGGTCGAGCCGCTCGGTCAGCGGTTGCCGCAGCTCCAGATAACGGTCGACCATGCCGTTGAGCAGCCGCAGCATCAATTCCTCCGGCCGCTGCGGTAGACGCGCCCCGCCGGGATGCGCGTCGAGCAGACGCTGGCGCACTTGCTCGATCGTGCGCGAGTCGGCATCGCTGACCGTGACCAGCAGGCGCTCGAACACGAAAAAGGTCACCGGCCGCCCTTTGTGGAGCACCCAAATCGTTTGTGCCACTCCGAATGAGGCGTAGAACGCCAGTCCCTTCCCGACCGTGCGAACCGTGATCGCCGCGCTGAGACCGAGCTAGAGCCGGGGCGTAGCCGCGTCCGGCGCGCTGGTTCGCGCTCGCCTGCGCAATGTTCTCGACCAGTCGCTGCAGGCGATGCGGTCAGGCATCGACAGCACACGAAAGCTTGCTAGCGCGCGGGCGAAGCGTAAGCGGCCGCGATCTG
>JAKANT010000048.1 GCA_021823635.1 Pseudomonadota bacterium | reverse complement strand
GGCCCGGCCTGCCGACCGTTCCGATCTACGAACACGCGGCCGCGTACGCGCCGGTGTCGCGGCGCGAGAAGCTCGCGGGGCTGCGCGCCGAAATGAAGAAGGCCGGCGCCGACTGGCATCTGATCTCGACCCTCGACGACATCGCGTGGCTCACCAACCTGCGCGGCGGCGACGTGCCGTTCAATCCGGTGTTCGTCGCCTTCGCGTTGATCGGCGCGCAGGAGGCGACGCTGTTCGTCGCCGAGCCGAAGGTGCCGGCCGAGCTGCGCGCCCGGCTGCTCGCCGACGGGTTCGCGATCGCGCCGTACGCGCAGGCGGCGCAGGCGCTGTCCCGCCTGCCGGCGGGCAGCACGCTGCTCGTCGACCCGCGCCGCATCACGCTCGGCATGCGCCGGCAGGTGCCTGCCGCGGTGCGCGTGATCGAGGCGATCAATCCGACCACCCTCGCCAAGTCGCGCAAGACCGAGGCGGAGATCGCGCACGTGCGGCACGCGATGGAACTGGACGGCGCCGCGCTGGCCGATTTCTTCGCCTGGTTCGAGGCGGCGCTGGCGCGCGGCGATCGCATCACCGAGCTGACGATCGACGAACGCATCACGGCCGCGCGCGCGCGCCGCCCGGGCTTCGTGTGCCCGAGCTTCGCGACGATCGCCGCTTTCAACGCCAACGGCGCGCTGCCGCACTATCACGCCACGCCCGAATCGCACGCCGTGATCGCCGACGCCGGCAAGATCGCAAGCGGCCTGCTGCTGATCGACTCCGGCGGCCAGTACGAAGGCGGCACGACCGACATCACCCGCGTGGTGCCCGTGGGTGCTACCAGCGCCGAGCAGCGGCGCGATTTCACGCTCGTGCTCAAGGGCATGATCGCGCTCTCCAGGCTGCGTTTCCCGCGCGGCACGCGTTCGCCGATGATCGACGCCATCGCGCGCGCGCCGATCTGGGCCGCGGCCGCCGACTACGGCCACGGCACCGGCCACGGCGTGGGCTATTTCCTGAACGTGCACGAGGGGCCGCACGGCATCACGCCGTACCTGCCGCCGGAGCCGGCCACCGCACTGGAGCCCGGCATGATCACCTCCAACGAACCCGGCATCTACCGCCCCGGACGCTGGGGCGTGCGCATCGAAAACCTGGTGCTGACGGTGCCGGCGGCGACGACCGAATTCGGCGAGTTCCTGCAGTTCGAGACGCTGACGTTGTGCCCGATCGACGTGCGCGCGATCGAGCGCAGCCTGCTGACGGCCGACGAGATCGCGTGGCTCAACGCCTACCACGCGCAGGTCGCCGAGCGCGTCGGCCCGCACGTCTCGGGCGACGCCTGGCAGTGGCTGCAGACCCGCACGCGGCCGATCTGATGGCGCGATCCGCGGCGCTCTTCGTGTACGTGGCCGACCCGATGTGCTCGTGGTGCTACGGCTTCGCGCCCGAGCTGCAGGCGCTGCGGGAGCGTTTCCCGCTCGTGCCGCTGCACGTCGTGACCGGCGGCCTGCGCGCGTTCAACACCCAGCGGATGGATGCGCAGCAAAAGGATTTCCTGCGCCACCACTGGGACGAAGTCGGTCGCCGCAGCGGCCAGCCGTTCTCGTACGCGCTGCTCGAACGCGACGACTTCGTCTACGACACCGAGCCGGCCTGCCGCGCAGTGGTCGCCGTGCGCGAGCACGACGCGCGCCTGGCGCTGCCGATGCTGCACGCCGTGCAGCGAGCCTTTTACGCGGGCGGCCTCGACGTCACGCGCGGCGAGGTGCTGGCCGACGTGTACGGCGAGCTGTGCGCGCGCGAGGTGACCGACTTCGACCCGACCGCGTTTCACGCCGCCTGGTCGAGCGAGGAGATGCGGCAGGCCACTCGGCGCGACTTCGAGACCGTGCACGACTGGGGCATCCGCGGCTTTCCGACGCTGATCGCGGTGCGCGACGAACAGGCGCACCTGATCGCGCCCGGCTACCTGCGGGCCGCCGATCTGATCGAACGCGCCGCCGCAGTGTTCGACGCGCCGCCTTGAAGACGGCGCAACCGCCCGCGGCGGGTTAGCATCGCGGCGCGGCCGGCCGCGCGAAAACCACCGGGCGCACCACGATTCGAACGGCTCGTCGCCCGACTCCGTGAGCGAACAAGCATTTCCGCGACAAGATGCCGCGCGTGCCGGCGCCCCGGTCTGGCGGCCTGCGCCGGCGATCTGGGTCTCCGTCGGCTGGCACGGCTTGGCCGGCGCCGTGGCGGCCGTGAATCCCTCCGCCTGGCCGTGGGCGCTCGGCGCGGTGGCGGCCAACCACGCGCTGCTGACCGTGGCGGGGCTTTGGCCGCGCTCGCGCCTGCTCGGCCCGAACCTCGTGCGCCTGCCGCCGGAAGCCGCCGCGCGCGGACAAATCGCGCTCACCTTTGACGACGGCCCGGATCCGGAGGTCACGCCGCGCGTGCTCGATCTGCTGGACGCCGCCGGCGCCCGCGCCAGCTTCTTTTGCATCGGACACCGCGCGCGCCGGCACCCGGCGCTCGCGCGCGAGATCGTCGCCCGCGGCCATCGCGTGGAAAACCACGGCAACGCGCACTCCAAGGCGTTCGCCGCCTACGGATACGGCCGCATGCGCGCCGACATCGAAGCAGCGCAGAGCGCGCTTGCCGACGTGACCGGCCAGCGGCCGCGCTTCTTCCGCCCGCTCGGCGGCCTGCGCAGTCCGCTGCTCGACCCGGTGCTCGCGCGGCTGGACCTGCGGCTGGCCAGTTGGACACGGCGCGGCTTCGACTCGGTCGAGCGCGACCCGGAGCGCGTCTATCGGCGGCTGGTGCGCGATCTGGCCGCGGGCGACGTGCTGCTGCTGCATGACGGATTCGCGGCACGCACGCGCGCCGGCGAGCCCGTATCTCTGGCCGTTTTGCCGCGGCTACTGGCGGCGATGCGCGAAGCCGGTTTACAGTCCGTCACGTTGGCCGACGCGGTGCCATAGGTCTCAGGCCGGCCGGCGCAGAGAAGGGAGGAGCCATGCGCGTCACGCTCGTTCACCCGGCCGGCTTCAACTTCGTCCCGGGCCAGCCCGATTTCGCGATGCTGGCCAATCGCATGGCGCCGGTGGGCATCATGCAGTTGGCCAGTTGGCTGGAAAAGCACGGCCACCCGGTGGCGCTGCACGACTGCCTGGGGCCGCACGCACCGCCGGGCATCGAAGCCAACGCCGAGATCGTGCTGGCGACCGACCCGGAGCTGGTGGGTTTTTCCGCCACCACCTCGAGCTTCATGGACGCGGTGGACATGGCCGCGTACATCAAGCAAAAGCGGCCACACGTGAAGATCGTGGTCGGCAACGTGCACGTGTCTTCGCTCGGCACGCCGGTGCTCGATCACTTTCCGGAGATCGACTACCTGGTGATCGGCGAGGGCGAAGGGCCGCTGCTCGATCTGGCCGACGGCAAGCCGCTGCGGGAGATCGCCAATCTGTGCTGGCGCGACGGCGACCGTGCCGTGTTCAACGGCCGGCGCGAGCGCATCCAGAACCTGGACGAGCTGCCGTTTCCGGCCTACGAAAAACTGCGCGGCTTCCCGCGCGACTACCACATGCCGATCTTCACCTACGTGAAGCGCTACGGCGCGACGATGGTCGGCTCGCGCGGCTGCCCGTACACGTGTTCCTTTTGCGATCGAACGGTGTTCGAACGGCTGTACCGGACCAACTCGCCCGAGTACACCTACGAGCACATGAAATACCTGCGCGACCGCTTCGGCGTCTACCACATCAACTTCTACGACGACCTGTTCACCGCCAGCAAGAAGCGCGTCTACGGCCTGTGCGAGCTGCTGATCAGCAAGCCGCTCGGCATGCAGTTCAACTGCGCGATCCGCGCCGGCCACACGTCGCCGGAGATGCTGCGTCTGCTCAAGCGCGCCGGCGCGCTGATGGTGTCGCTCGGCATCGAATCGGCCGACCCGGAAATGATGGAGCGGCACAAGGCCGGCGTGACGCTGGAGGCGGTGCGCCAGACGGTGCGCGACATCCACGCCGCCGGGCTGCGCGCCAAGGGACTGTTCATCTTCGGCATGCCTGGCGAGACGCCCGAGACCTTCCGCCGCACCAGCGATTTCATCCTCGAACTGGGGCTGGACGACATGAACGTCACCAAGTTCGCACCGCTGCACGGCGCACCGATCTGGGAGGAATGCTTGAGCGGCGAATCCGGCGAATTCAACGAAGACTGGCGCCTGATGAACTGCCTGAACTTCGTGTTCAAGCCGCACGGCTTCGCGTCGCGCGAGGAGATGGACGCCCTTTACAACTGGCACATCATGCGCTTCTACAACGGCCCCACCTTCCGGCGCCGCTTCGTGCGCCGGCTGTGGCAGCACCGCTGGAGCCTGTGGCACCTGCTCAAGCACGTGCCGCAGACCGTCGCCGCGATGCGTTACTTCCACGCCAACCGCGAAGAGCTGGAACGCATCAAGCGCGAGTTCAAGCGCCACCCGCGTCAGCCGGTCGGGCTGATGCCGATTCTCAGCCCCGAAATCGAAGCCGACAACCGCGCCGCCTCCGCCGCCACGCGCGCCGCGCCGGTCAAGATGAGCTGGGCGCGCAAGCCGCAGGCGGCGGGTGCGACGGCGGCCCACGGATAGGCCGCGGCGCGCGCCGGCGCGCTTCAGCAGACTTTTCGCAGGTAGGCGTCGATCGACCAGGCGACGAGCGCTTCGCAGCGACTCGCAGCGCTGCGCGCGGTTTCATTCCGTTCGCCGTACGCCGCCAGCCACTGCCGCGCTGCGCGAACGCTTTCGGCATCGACGTCGAAGCGTCGAGCCAGCAGCGTGATCAGCGTGCAACATGCGAGCGCCTCCTCGACACCCTTGCGCAACAACCTGGCGATTCGCTCGAGCAGCGCTTCAGGCACACCCGCCGCGCGCAGCGCCGCCACCGACCAAGGGCCCGTGACGCCGAGCACGCGGGCGGCGATCGCACGTCGGTTAAGACGCGATAGCGCCTGATCCAGCCATTCGGGCCGCACCTTCCAGGCGATCCGCTGCCGCTCGGCGGGCGTCGAACCCGGCCCCGACACGCGGCGCAACGTACGAAGCAAAGAGCCGATCGCGCCGAAGCGCCGACCGCGCTGCGCGATCCCGGCGTCATCTTCGTCGAGGTCCAGACATGCCATTGTTTCGAATGCGGCGGAGCGATTCAGACAGAAATACGAGGCGGCGTGGTCCTCGCCCAGCGCAGGCCCCACCCGCCCGTAGCCGCCCCAGCCGACGGGGATCATCTGCGGCACCGGCGCAAGTTCGGGCAGGCCGCCCGCTTTGTCGGCGGTGTGGCGAACCGCCACCGCGATCAGGCTGGTCCATTCGGTCACGAGTTGATAGCGTTCGGCGGCGGCGGCCGGATCGTCGAAGTGGCCGCTGCGAATGCGCTCCAGCGCGGCGACGCGCCCGGGAAGCTCGCCGTCGATGCGCGCCAGCGGCACGTGCGCTTCGAAGCCGTCGCAGGCGATCGACACGGTCGACTCGGCGAAGGTTGCGTCGAATCCGGCGAAGCAGTGCACGGTGTCTCCAACGGCGGCCACCGCAGGCCACTGAAGCTGCCAGCGCGGCGGCCGCGGCCACTGCACCGTCAGCTTGGGGGCGTGTGCTGCGCGGGCGGCGGCGAGCACGCGATCGACCGCGCCCACCAGGTCCTCGCCCGGCGTGACGAATTCGCTGCGACCGCCGGTCTCCCGCGCCAGCTCTCGCAGGAAAGCCGCGTTCGGCGTAGCGCCCACGCCGATCACGTGGATGCGCAGGCCGGCGCCGCGCGCCCAACGCACCAGCGCATCGGTAGCCCAAATCTCGCCGTCCGTGATCAGCACGGCGTCGCTGCGCGAAGCCACGCCCGGCAGGGCGGCGGCGGCCTTCAGCGCGGCCTGCATCTCGGTGCCGCCGAGGTCCGCGGCGACATCCGACAACCAGTCCAATGCCGCGCGCTTGTTCGGCTCGTCGGCCGGCGTGAGCCGCGGCCGCAGGTGCTGATGCGTCGAGCCGAACCGCGTGATCGAGAACTCGTCGCCGGCGGCAAGACCCGCGACGAGCCGCTGGCAAGCCACACTCGCCCAATCCAGCCTCTCGCCCGCCATGGAGCCGGAGCAGTCGAGCACGATGCGCATCGACACGGACGCCTGCGCCTGGGGCCGGGAGGGCACCACGGCGCTGGCGATCGCCACCATTCCTTCCGCGTCGCTGCCGGCGACGGCCAGCGCGTCCGCGGCGCGCCTGATCAGCAGCACGAAGTCTCTGTCCAGGCAGACGCCGGGGCGCGTTTGCACGCGCACGCCGACCGGAGTCTCCACCACGTCGATCGCGTGCGACGGGCTGTAGAGGTCTTCCGCGCGGGCGCGGCCTACCACGGTGACGGTCAAGCGCAGCGGATAGGCGACGAATGGCGAGTGCCGAGGCGCTTTGTGCTCGGCCAGCCCGCCGTCGGCGTGCGGGTCGCCATACAGCGGAGCAAGCACCGTGGGAATGGCCAGCCGCCAGTATTGACCGGCCGCTTCGACCAATTGGCCGTAGCGCAGACGAATGCGCGCGCTCTCGCCCGGCTTCAGGTTGCCCAGGTTGGCCGTGAAACGGCCGTCGCGTTCCTGTTCCACCAACACCGCCGCGTCGCCGCTAGCGATGGCCTGCTCGTAATCGCGTTCGGCGTGCGCCTTGCGCTTGACGGCGCCGACCAGGCGTCTTTCGCCCAGCTCAAACTCCATCGCCGTCAGCACCGCGCGTGGCGGCAGCGGAAACGTATAGACGACTTCGATGTCCTCGCGGCCCGCGTTCTGGTACGACTGCTCGGCGGACACCTCCAGCAACGGACCCGCGACGCGGGCATCGATCGTCACGCCCTGCAGCGCAGGCGGCGTGCAGTTTGTCCCGGCGCCGGCCAGCATGGCATACGCGCTCTCGTTCATTGCCCCCTCTCCTTTTTCACGCGGGCATAAGCCGCCAAAACCTCCTGCGACAACCGGCGCACTTGGTCCGCCGTCAGTTGCGCGCGACCCGCATCGATCATCAGTTCCACGCCCTCGGCCACGACCACATGGGTCCACACCTCCACCGTGCCGGCGCTGCGCGGTCGCGGCGGCGGCGCCTGCTCCGCCTCGCCCCGCAAAAGCTCGCCAATGCGCTGCAAGGAAACGCCCGCCTGCTGCCACTTCCGGATCGCCAACAACTGTTCGAGGTGGCGCGGCCCGTAGCGCGCGGCGCGCGTCTCCCCTTCCGGACGGTCGATCAGTCCGAGCTGGATGTAGTAGCGCACCGTCCGCTCCGGCACCCCCGCGCGGGCGGCGAGTTCGTTCAAGGAGAAATCCGTTCTCTGCATGTTTATAACAGTATTACTGTCGCAATTGACTGTCAATATCTGACCGTCCCGGGCGTGCATTCCTCGGGGCAGTCCGACGCGACGGCATCCGATGCCGGTTCATGGCGCGCGGCGCGCGGATGCAGGACGCCCCGTCGAAGGCTTGGGCGGCAAGCGGCGCGAATGGCACTTAAGCAGGCAGCGGTTCCGGACGCCGCGCAAATCTGCGTCACGTCACCGCTTGGCGGTCGGATTACAAGGGGTGATGGGACACATCCCGCACCCGTGAAGATGAGCTGGGCGCGCAAGGCGCCGGCCGCAGGTGCGGCGGCGGCTGGCTAGCGACCTTCAAGCGCAAGCCTCGTCGCGCCGGGACGACCGTCGGGCTTGCCGGTTGACGTGCGCGGTAGCCGGGCGGCAGTGTCGGAGCGCCCGGCCCGGCGGACGGATCATTTACAAAGCATCCCTCCGAGCTTCGCCCCCGCTGCCGGTTCCCCGATCAACCGAGGTGTCACGTGTCACCTCGCCGCTCCTGAGCCTCGATGAAGGCCTTGCGAAAGGCAAGCGGATCGGCGATGCCCGTCAGAGGCGCGTGCGACGTGCCGGTTCCAGAGATGATGAGTGTTCCAAAGTTGAGGAGTCGGCCCAGGAGCCCCTGATCGACTCGAATGCTTTCGGCCTTGTTCAAGTTGATCTCTATCGTGCTGCGGCGGATGAAGCCCTGCTTGACGATGATGCGCTTCGTGGTTACCGCCAACTCGGTCGACTTGTAGCGCACATAGGCAATCGCCAAGAAGATGAGCCCCGCGCCAAACGCCGGCAGCAGGACAATGCCAAGAAGGATTAGATGCCAGAGCGACCAGAGGCTGATCCGACCCGTATGGACGATTTGCTCGTCCTTGACCAAGGCGCCTTCGACGTAGCTTGTCATTCGAGTTCCTGCGTTATCCGACCGGTGAAAGGAAGGAGAGGGGTCGCCAGTGACGCTCAGCGCTTGAGGTTAGGCCCCGCTTCGGGCTACCTGCAAAC
>JAKANT010000047.1 GCA_021823635.1 Pseudomonadota bacterium | reverse complement strand
CCCCATGTCGCCGCCCGGATGAAACGGCGGATTGGGCACCAGCACCAGGTGCGCGTCGGCCGCGCCGAGCGCGATCGCCTGCGCGTGCGCCGTCAGGCGCCGGTAGTCGAAGTCGGTGACGATGTCGCCGCTGACCGCCACGAACGGCGCGTCGCCGAGCAGCGGGCGCGCCTTGACGATGCCGCCCAGCGTCTCGAGCGCGTCGTCGGCCGTGTCGCCCTCGCGCGAATAGACGATGCGCGCGCCGTACGCCGAGCCGTCGCCGAGCACCGGCTCGAACGAATCGGCCAGATGCGCCAGATTGATCACCAGGTCGCGAATGCCGGCGCGCACCAGCGCCTCGATCTGGTACTCGATCAGCCGGCGGCCGCCGGCGCGCAGCAGCGGCTTGGGCGTGTGGTCCGACAGCGGCCGCATGCGCTCACCGCGGCCGGCGGCGAAGATCAGCGCTCGCATCGACGCGGCGGGCACGGCTCATCCACGGCACGACGATGCGTCGAGCCGTGCGGGCGCTTGCGATCGCAACTCGAGCATGGCGGCGCGTGCGGGCGTTGCGATTCTCAGAACGTATAGCCGAACTGCACCGGGATGCCCTCCAGCTCGTCGAACAGCCGGGCCAGCGGCGCCAGCGCGCCGTAGCGGTGCACGACCGCGCGCACGTAGCGCACGAAACGCGGCGTGTCGGCCAGATACTGCGGCTTGCCGTCGCGGTAGTTGATGCGGGCGAAGATGCCGAGCACTTTCAGGTGCCGCTGCAAGCCCATCCATTCGAACGCGCGGTAAAAGGCGGCGAAGTCGTCGTCCACCGGAAGACGTGCGCGGCGCGCGGCTTCCCAGTAGCGGATGGTCCAGTCGAGCACCTGTTCCTCGCTCCAGCTGATGAACGCGTCGCGCGTCAGCGAAACGATGTCGTACGTGATAGGGCCGTACACCGCGTCCTGGAAATCGAGCACGCCGGGGTTCGGCTGCGACAGCATCAGGTTGCGCGGCATGAAGTCGCGGTGCACGTACACGCACGGCTGCGCCAGGCAGGCGTCGAGGATCACTCGGTATTGCTGCGCCAGCACTTCGCGCCGGCGCGCGTCCAGCTCGACCCGCAGATGCCGCGCCACGTACCAATCGGCGAACAGGTCCAGTTCGCGCCGCAGGGCGGCTTCGTCGTACGGCGGCAGCACGCCGGCGCGGCTTGCCTGCTGCCACTTGACCAACGCGGCGATCGCGTCGCGGTAAAGCGCGTCGGCATTGCTTTCGTTCAACACGTCCAGGTAGGTCTGCGTGCCGAGATCGGTCAGCAGCAGGAAACCCTGGGCGACGTCCGCGGCGACGATCGCGGGAACATTCAGCCCCGCGTCGGCGAGCAGGCGCGCCACTTTGATGAAAGGCCGCACGTCTTCCTTGTCCGGCGGCGCGTCCATCGCGATCAGCGTGCCGTGGCCTGGCGCATCGACGCGGAAGTAGCGGCGGAAGCTCGCATCGGCCGAGGCCGGCCGCAGCGTCTCGACGGCGGCGTCGAGCGGCAGCGACCGCAGCCACGCGATCAGCGCGTCGCGCCGTCGGTCGGCGCTGCCTTGGGTCGGGACCTGCATCGGGCGTGAACGAAGCGCGCAAAGGCCGCTTCCTATAATGCCACGCGCGTCTGCGCAGCCTGGCCACGCACGTTTGCGCAGCCCGTGCGCGCAGCGTATCCCGAATCTCCGATCGACATTGCCCCCGCCTCCGCTGCTCCGGTCGAAGCGCCTTCCTTCGCTCGTCGCTGTCGCGGCAGTCGCCTGTGCCGCAGCGGGCGCGCACGCGCAGCCGCCGCAGGGCGACAGCGCGCGCCCGGCGTTGCGGCTGGAGCGCACGCTAGGCGCGCACCGCGCGCCGGGCAATCCGCCGACGCCGACCTTTGCGCGCGCCGAGCGCGTGCGCGGCGAAGTCGACGAAAGGGTGGAACTCGAGGGCCGCGCCGAGGTGCGGCGCGAAGGCACGGTGCTCAGAGGCGACCGCATCGTCTACACGGTCGCCACGGACGAAGCGCGCATCGAAGGCAACGCGCGCGTGTTTCGCGACGGCGCGGCATTCACCGGTCCTTCGCTGCGGCTGCAGGTCGATGCGCTGACCGGCGAGATGCCGGAGGCGAACTTCAGCTACGCGCCGCGGCGCGGGCGCGGCACCTCCAAGCTGATCGAGTTTCTCGGCCCCGAACGGGTGCAGGCGCTCGAGGCGACCTACACCAGTTGCGCGCCGGGCGACGACGCCTGGTGGGTGCGCGCCAACCGCCTGGAGATCGACCGCAGCGAAGAGCTGGCGGTGGCGCGCGGCGCGGCGATCTATTTTCAGGGCGTGCCGATCTTCGCTTCGCCGTATTTCCAGTTTCCGCTCGGCGAGCGACGGCGCAGCGGGCTGCTGACCCCCAGTTTCGGCATCAACAGCACGCTCGGCACCGAGGTCACCGTTCCGTACTACTGGGACATCGCGCCGAACCGCGACTACACGATCGCGCCGCGGCTGATGAGCCGGCGCGGCGTGCTGCTGCAAAACGAGTTCCGCTATTTGGAGCCGACCTTCCGCGGCCGCATCGGCTACGACAATATCCCGAACGACGCCGTTACCGGATCGACGCGCGACAACCTCTCGGTACAGCACGAGTACGCCAATTTCAGCGGCGTGACCGCAGGGCTGAACTACAACCGCGTCTCCGACGATCGCTTTTTCGTCGATTTCGGCCGCACCATCGTCAGCGCTGCGCAGGCGGTGCTGCCGCAGGAGGCGTTCGTCGCCTACAACCGCCGCTACCTGTCCGGCGCGCTGCGCGTTTCGCGCAACCAGACGCTGCAGGATCCGCTGGCACCGATCGTCAAACCGTACGAGCGCGTGCCGCAACTAAGCCTGGCCGGCACCCGTTACGACTGGCACGGCGCCGACGTCGCTCTCGCGGTCGAGGCGACCCGCTTCGCCCACCCCAGCCTCGAAGAGGGTTACCGCACGATCGTCAACCCGAGCCTCTCCTACCCGCTGCTTGCGCCCGGCTGGTACTTCGTGCCGAAATTGCAGTGGCACTACACCGCCTACGGGCTGGACCGCGAACGGCGACCGGACGATCCGCGGCCGACGCGCAGCCTGCCGCTGGCATCTGTCGACACCGGGCTGGTGTTCGAACGCGAAGGCAAGATCTTTTTCGGCGAGCCGAGCGTGCAGACGCTCGAGCCGCGGCTGTACTACGCGTACGTGCCGTATCGCGATCAGTCGCGGCTGCCGAACTTCGACAGCGCGCTGGCGGACTTCAACTTCGCGCAGCTTTTCACCGAGAACATCTTCGTCGGCGGCGACCGCATCGGCGAATCGAACCAGTTGACGGCGGCGCTGGTGGCGCGCGTGTTCGATCCGGTCAACGGCGGCGAACGGCTGCGCGCCGCCGTCGGGCAGCGCTACTACTTCGCCAGCCAGCGCGTCACGCTGCCCGGCGGCACGCCGCGCGAGGACACCGAGTCCGACCTGCTGTTCGCGCTGTCGGGGTCGCTGGCGCGCCATTGGATCGCCGACGTCGCGATCCAGCATTCGACGCTGCAGAAGCAGGTGGTGCGGATGGCGGCCGCGTTGCGCTGGCAGCCGGCGCCGGCGGCGGTGTTGAGCGCCGCGTATCGCTACAAGATCGACGAACTCGAGCAGGTCGACCTGGCCGGCCAATGGCCGCTGACGGCGAGACTGTACGGTGTCGGGCGGGCCAACTATTCGCTGCGCGACCGGCGCTGGGTCGAGACGTTGGGCGGCTTCGAATACAAGGCCGACTGCTGGCTCGTGCGCGTGGTAGGACAGCGCTTCGCCACCGCCACGCAGCGGGCCACCACGACCGTGTTCGTGCAACTGGAGCTTTCGGGTCTGGCGAGCGTCGGCACCAGTCCGCTGGAACAGCTGCGGCGTAACATTCCCGGCTACCAGACGATCAACCCGCCGCCGCGCGAACCGGGGCGCTACGACTACTACGAGTGAGCATGCTGTCGCGGATGCCGCGCGCCTGGCGCGCTTTTTTCTTCTGTTTCGTGCTGGCCGCCGCGCCTGCCTGGGCGCAGTCCAGCGCCGGGCCGGCGGCCGGCGCGGGCGAGACGCGGCCGGCGCCGCGACTGCTCGACCGCGTGGTGGCGGTGGTCAACGACGAGGTCATCACGCTGAACGAATTGCGCGCGCGGCTCGCCGTCGCGGAGCAGCAACTGCAGCGGCAGAACATCGCGCTGCCGCCGCGCGCGGTGCTGGCGCGCCAGGTACTGGAGCGCATGATCGTCGATCGCGCGCAACTGCAACTGGCGCGCGAGACCGGCGTGCGCGTCGACGACGCGACGGTAAACGCCGCGATCGCGCGCATCGCCGAGCAAAACGGCATGACGCTCGCGCAGTTTCGCGAGCGGCTGCAGCGCGAGGGAGTCACGTTCGCGCGCTTTCGCGAGGACGTGCGCGAAGACATCATCATGAGCCGCCTGCGCGACCGCGAGGTCGACAGCCGCATTCAGATCTCGGAAGGCGAGATCGACAACTTTCTGGCGGAGCAGGCCGGTGTCGCCGCCGGCAGCGTCGAGTACAACGTCGCCCACATCCTGCTGCGGGTGCCCGAGAACGCGTCGGCCGACGCGATCGAGGCCGTGCGCAAACGCGCCGAGGATCTGCTGGCGCAGGCCAAGGGCGGGGCCGATTTCGCGCAACTGGCGGCGAGCTTCTCCAGCGCGCCGGAGGCGCTCGCCGGCGGCGAACTCGGCTGGCGTACGGCGGAGCGCTTGCCGACCATCTTCTTCGACGCGGTGAAGGACCTCAAGGCGGGCGAACTGGGACCGATCGTGCGCAGCGGCGGCGGCTTTCACGTGCTGAAGCTGGTCGGCAAGCGCTCGGCGATCGAGGGCAAACTGGCGACGGCGCCGGTGCAGCAGACGCGCGTGCGACACATCCTGCTGCGCGTGTCGGAGAACACGCCCGAGGCCGACGTGCTGCGTCGGCTGACCGATCTGCGCGAGCGCGTGGTCAAGGGCGGGCAGGACTTCGGCCAGTTGGCGCGCTTGCACTCGGTCGATCCGAGCGCCACGCGCGGCGGCGATCTGGGCTGGATCTATCCGGGCGATACGGTGCCGGAGTTCGAGCGCGCGATGAATGAGCTGGCGGTCGGCGCGGTGAGCGAGCCGGTGAGGACGCCGTTCGGCTGGCATCTGATCCAGGTGCTGGAGCGGCGCACCGAGGAATCGCCGCTGGAGCGCAATCGCGTCGCCGCACGTCAGGCGCTGCGCGACCGCAAGGCCGACGAGGCGTACCTCGACTGGCTGCAACAACTGCGCGACCGCACCTACGTGGAGCTGAAGCTGGAGGAGCTCTGAGGATCGCGATCACGACCGGCGAGCCGGCCGGCATCGGCCCCGAGATCTCGCTGGCCGCGCTCGACGTGGTGCCGGCGGACGTCGAGGCGGTGCTGATCGGCGACCGCGCCTTGCTGGCGCGCGCCGCGGACAAGGTTCGCGTCGAGCACGTGGCGCTTGCCGCACCCGCCGTGCCCGGGCGGCTCGATGTGCGCAACGCGCGCTACGTGCTGGCGACGTTGGACCGCGCCCTCGCCGGCGCGCTGCGCGGCGAGTATGCGGCGATCGTGACGGCGCCAGTGCAGAAAAGCGTGATGAACGAAGCGGGCGTGCCGTTTACCGGCCATACCGAGTACCTGCAGCAAAGAAGCGGCGCCCGGCAGGTGGTGATGATGCTGGTGGGCGGCGGGCTGCGGGTGGCGCTCGCGACCACGCATCTGCCGCTTTCCGCAGTGCCCGCGGCGCTGTCGATCGATGGCCTGATCGCGGTGCTCGAGGTGCTGCACGCCGACCTGCGGGCCAAGTTCGGCATCGACGCGCCGCGCATCGGCGTGTGCGGGTTAAATCCCCATGCCGGCGAGGGCGGTTACCTGGGCCGCGAGGAGATCGAAGTCATCGCGCCGGCGCTCGAGCGGCTGCGCGCGCGTGGCCTGCGCCTCGAAGGGCCGCTCGCCGCCGATACCGCGTTCGTGCCGGCCAACGCGCGCCGTTTCGACGCGATCCTGGCCATGTACCACGACCAAGGGCTGGCGCCGCTGAAGTATGCGAGCTTCGGGCAAGGCGTGAACGTCACGCTCGGCCTGCCGTTCATCCGTACCTCGGTCGATCACGGCATCGCGCTCGATCTGGCTGGCACCGGTCGCGCGGACGCGGGCAGCATGCGCGCCGCGATCGCGCTGGCGATCGAGCTGGCGCGCGCGGCGGCCCGCTGATGCACGAACGCAGTGGGCGATCGTCTCACCGAGAAGTCAGCCCCCGGCCGGCACCGGCCGCGCAAGCGCTTCTCGCAGAACTTCCTGCACGACGCGCATTACGTCGCGCGCATCGTCGCCGCGATCGAGCCGCGCCCGGGCGATCGCCTCGTCGAGATCGGCCCCGGCCTGGGCGCGCTGACCGCGCCGTTGATCGAACGCGCCGGACACCTGACCGCGGTGGAGATCGACCGCGAGTTGGCGGCGCGCCTGCGCGCGCGCTTTGCGCCGCGCGAGCTGACGCTGATCGAAGGCGATGCGCTGAAGATCGACTGGGCGGCGCTGGCGGCGGCGGACGCGCGGCCGCTGTCGATCGTCGGCAAT
The DNA here is from genome assembly GCA_021823635.1 of Pseudomonadota bacterium. GTDB lineage: Bacteria > Pseudomonadota > Gammaproteobacteria > Burkholderiales > Burkholderiaceae_F > JAKANT01. Next base: position 1,790 of record JAKANT010000047.1, on the reverse strand, counting down.
CTGCCGTACCACGTTTCGACGCCGTTGCTGTTCGCGCTGCTGCCGGTCGCGCAGCGCGTGCGCAGCCAGCACTTCATGCTGCAGAAGGAAGTGGTCGACCGCATCGTCGCCACACCGGGCGGCAAGGATTACGGGCGGCTGTCCGTGATGTTGCAGTTCCGCTACCGCGTGACGCGGCTGTTCGTCGTACCGCCGGGCGCCTTTTCGCCCGCGCCCAAGGTGTATTCCGCGATCGTGCGCATGGTGCCGTACGCGGCGCACGAGTTGCCGGAGATCGACGCCGATCAGTTCGCGCGGGTGGTGGCGGCCGCCTTCGGGCAGCGGCGCAAGACATTGCGCAACGCGCTCGCGCCGCTTCTTTCCGAAGCGCGGATCCGCGCCGCCGGGGTCGATCCGGCGGCGCGCGCCGAGACGCTGCCGGTGGCGGCTTTCGTTGCGCTGGCGGCCGCCATGGCCGCCGCCTGAGCGCGCTTCGGCCGGCTGGCCTCGACGCGCGGCGCGCTCGGAGGGCGGTCGCTCAGAGGCCGCGCTCGAAGCGTTCGCGCAGCTCGCGCTTGAGCACCTTGCCGATCGGGCTGCGCGGCAATTGGTCGATCACGCGCAGCGCCGCGAGACGCTGCGTCTTGCCGAGCCGCGCGTTGGCCCACGCCAGCAGCGCCTCGGGATCGACGGTCGCGGCCGGCTTCGGCGTCACGAACGCGACCGGCGTCTCGCCCCAGCGCTCGCTCGCCACGCCGACCACCGCCACCTCCGCCACCGCCGGATGGGCGGCCAGTACCGCTTCGAGGTCGCTCGGGTAGACGTTGAAGCCGCCCGAGATGATGAGGTCCTTCTTGCGGTCCAGCAGCACGAGGAAGCCGTCCTCGTCGAAACGGCCGATGTCGCCGGTGCGGATGAAACGCTTGCCGGTGGCGTCGAACCACTCGGCGGCGCGCGTCTGCTCGGGCCGCTTGTGGTAGCCGATCATCATCGCCGGCGAGTGGCCGACGATTTCGCCGGCTGCGCCCGGTGGCAGTTCGCGGCCCGCATCGTCGATCACCCGGATGTCGTGCCCGGGGGCGGGCCGGCCGACGGTGTGCAGCTTGTGCGGGAATTCGTGCGCCGGCAACAGGCAGGTGCCGCCGCCTTCGGTCATGCCGTAGATCTCGACCAGCGCGCCGGGCCAGCGCGCCAAGACGTCGGCTTTCAGCGCGGCGGCAAACGGCGCGCTCGTGCACTGCTTTATCCTGAACGAAGACAGGTCGTAGCGGCCGAACTCCGGCGCCGCCATGATGCGCTGATACTGCACCGGCACCAGCATCGTGTGCGTGACGCGCTCGCGCTGCGCCAGTTCGAGGTAGGCGAGGACGTCGAACTTCGCCATCAGTATCGCCGTGCCGCCGAGCGCCAACGTCGGCAAGAACGAGACGAGCGTGGTGTTCGAGTAAAGCGGTGTGGCGAGCAGCGTGATCGCCTCCGGACCGTAGCCGAAGGCGGCGGCGCGCTGCACGTGCGCCCAGCGCATCGCATGCGATTGCACGATGCCCTTCGGCTGCCCGGTGGTGCCCGACGAGTAGATGATGTTGAAGGCGGCTTGCGGTGCGATCGGCACATCGTGCGGCCGGCTGCCCTCGGGCGCCAGCCATTGCGACAGCGGGGTGCCGGCCGCGCCGTCGTCGAGCGAAACGAACGGAATGTCGGCGTGAATCGCAGCGGCGACCGGCGCATCGACGAACAGGATGCGCGCGTCGGCATCGGCCGCCATCGCGGCGATGCTCGCCGCCGTCGCCGACGGCGCGATCTGCGCCACC
>JAKANT010000046.1 GCA_021823635.1 Pseudomonadota bacterium | reverse complement strand
CTGCTCGCGCGACCGCTTCATCACTTCCTTGATCTCCTGCACCTCGCCTTTGAAGATCAGATCCGAGATCAGCGGCGAATTGAGCATCAACTCGACCGCCGGGATACGCCCCTTGCGGTCCTTGAACGGGATCAGCCGCTGCGAAATCATCGCGCGCAGATTCAGCGACAGGTCCATCAGCAGCTGCTGGCGCCGGTCTTCCGGGAAGAAGTTGATGATGCGGTCGAGCGCCTGGTTGGTCGAATTGGCGTGCAGCGTGCACATCACCAAGTGTCCGGTTTCGGCGAACGCGATCGCGTGCTCCATCGTCTCGCGGTCGCGCACTTCGCCGATCAGGATCACGTCCGGCGCCTGCCGCAGCGTGTTCTTCAGCGCCACGCTCCAGGACTCGCAATCGACGCCGACTTCGCGCTGCGTGACGATGCAGTTCTTGTGCGGATGCACGTATTCGACCGGATCCTCGATCGTGATGATGTGGCCCTGGCTGTTCTCGTTGCGGTAACCGACCATCGCCGCCAAGGTCGTGCTCTTGCCGCTGCCGGTGGCGCCCACCACCATGATGATCCCGCGCTTGGCCATCGCCAGCTCGTTGATGATCGGCGGCAGGTTCAGCTCCTCCACCGTCGGAATCTTGTCGGCGATGACGCGGAACACGATGCCGACCTTGCCCTGCTGAACGAACGCCGATACGCGAAACCGGCCGATGCCGGGCGGGGCGATCGCGAAATTGCATTCCTTGGTCGCCTCGAACTCGGCGGCCTGGCGGTCGTTCATGATCGCGCGCACCAGTTCCGAGGTGTGCTGCGCGGTGAGCGGCTGGTTCGACACCGGCAGCACGCGGCCGTCGATCTTGAATGCGGGCGGAAAGTCGGCCGTCAGAAAGAGGTCCGAGCCCTTCTTCGTCAGCAGCAGCCGCAGCAGGTCATGCACGAATCGGGTGGCCTGATCGCGTTCCATCTCAACCTCGAATCAAAATCGACGCGCCGCGCGGCATGGCGCGGCCCGTTCAACCGACAAACGCCTCCGGCTGCTTCGCGTACTGCCGCGCTTCGGCGGCCGACACGATGTTACGGCGCACCAGATCCATCAGGCACTGATCCAGCGTCTGCATGCCGTACTGGCTGCCAGTCTGGATCATCGAATACATCTGCGCCACCTTGTTCTCGCGGATCAGGTTACGGATCGCCGGCGTGCCGACCATGATCTCGTGCGCCGCCACGCGCCCGCTGCCGTCCTTGATCTTCAGCAGCGCCTGCGAAATCACCGCCACCAGCGACTCCGACAGCATCGCCCGCACCATCTCTTTCTCCGCCGCCGGAAATACGTCGACCACGCGGTCGATCGTCTTGGCGGCGCTCGACGTGTGCAGGGTGCCGAACACCAGGTGGCCGGTCTCGGCGGCCGTGAGCGCAAGCCGGATCGTTTCCAAATCGCGCAGCTCGCCCACCAGGATCACGTCCGGGTCCTCGCGCAGCGCGCTGCGCAGCGCATTGGAGAACGACAGCGTGTGCGGGCCGACCTCGCGCTGGTTGATCACGCATTTGCGGCTTTCGTGCACGAACTCGATCGGGTCTTCGATCGTCAGCACGTGCCCGTACAGGTTGTTGTTGACGTGGTCGATCATCGCCGCCAGCGTGGTGCTCTTGCCGCTGCCGGTCGGCCCGGTCACCAGCACCAGCCCGCGCGGCTTCATCGCGAAGTCGGCGAACACGCGCGGCGCCTGCAGCTCCTCGAGCGACAGCACGCGCGACGGAATCGTTCGCATCACCGCGGCGGCGCCGCGGTCCTGCATGAACGCGTTGACGCGAAAGCGCGCCAGCCCCGGCAGATCGAACGAGAAGTCGCACTCGAGGTTCTCGTCGAACATCTTGCGCTGACTGTCGTTCATGATGTCGTAGATCATCGCGTGCACGTCCTTGTGCTCCAAGGGCGGCAGGTTGATACGGCGTACGTCGCCGTGCACGCGGATCATCGGCGGCAGCCCCGCGGACAGATGCAGGTCCGAGGCCTTGTTCTTGACGGAGAATGCGAGCAGTTCGGAAATGTCCATCGCCGGTGCCGGGTTCGTTTATCGAGGCGCGGGCCGCCGTGCCGCTGGCCCGCAACGACTGACGCTACGCCCCGCGAGCGCGGCCGAAAGCCGAAAAAAGACAAGCCGTTAGCGCAGTTCTCCGATCGATTATGTCCAGTTTGACCGAGGCGCTGCAAGCCAGACTCTCCCGCGTGCACGAACGGATTAACGCCGCCGCGCGGGCGAGCGGGCGCGATCCGGCGGCGATCGCGCTGGTGGCGGTCAGCAAAACGTTTCCGGCCGCGCACGTACTGGCGGCGGCCGGCGCCGGCCAGCGCGCGTTCGGCGAAAGCTACGTGCAGGAAGCGGTGCGCAAGATCGCATCCGTGCGGGAGGCGGCGCCCGACCTGGCGCTGCAATGGCATCTGATCGGGCCGATCCAGAGCAACAAGACCCGCCCGATCGCCGAGCACTTCGACTGGGTGCAGTCGATCGATCGGCTGAAGATCGCCGAGCGGCTGTCCGAGCAGCGGCCCGCGCACCTGCCGGCGCTAAACGTGCTGATTCAGGTCAACGTCAGCGGCGAGGCGACCAAGAGCGGGGTCGCGCCGGAGGAAGTCTCGGCGTTGGCGCACGCGGTGGCCGCGCTGCCCCGCCTGCGCCTGCGCGGCCTGATGGCGATTCCCGCGCCGACCGCCGACCCGATCGCCCAACGGCGGCCCTTCGCGCAGATGCGTTTGCTGTTCGAGCGGCTGCGCGACCAAGGTTTGGCCCTCGATACGCTCTCGATGGGCATGTCGGACGATCTGGAGGCGGCGATCGCCGAAGGCGCGACCATGGTGCGCGTGGGCAGCGCCATCTTCGGCGCGCGGAGCTAGAAGCTTGGTTCTATAAACTGCGGGCACCGCGTTGGGGGCCGCGTTTTGCAGACCGACGAAACCCTGCTCGACGAAATCGATCGTATCCACGACGCCGAACCGGAGCGCGCCGCGCAACTGCTGCGCGAACTCGACGCCGGAGCGCTGGCGGCGACGCGCCTGGGCGAATTGGCGTTCCTCTTCAACCACGTGCTGGGCGAGAAGTTCGGCCGCTGGGACGAGGCGGCCGAGCGCATCGCGCAGCTCGCCGTGCGCGACGACGCCCCGCCGGGCGTGTGGCGGCAACTGTTCGCCGCGCACACGCTGCGCGGCGATGCGCTGGGGGCGGCCGCCGCCCGCACCGCGCTCGCCCGGTCCACAGGCGCGAGCGACGCCGAGGCGAACTGGGCCGGGGAGCTGACCGTGCTGGCTTACGTCACCGACCCACTGTCGCGCGCCGACGACGTGCTGGCGCTGGCCAAGGCGGCGGCGCAGATCGAAGCGTCGCCGCTCGATGCGGCGCTCGCCGCCTGTTTCAACAACGTCACCGCGCGGCTGCTCGAAGCGAGCCTGAATCGGCCGCTCGCGGCCGCCGGCGCGGCTGCCTTGCGCGCCGGGGCGGAGGCGGCGCGGCGCTTCTGGTACCGCGCCGGCCAATGGCTGCAACACGAGCGCGCCGACTATCTATGCGCGAAAGTGGATGTGCGTATCGGCGACGCGGCGGCGGCGATCGCGGCGGCGGAACACGGATTGCGGGTGGTCGAAGCCAACGGCAACGATGCGGTCGAACGCGCGTTCCTGCTGTTGCCGCTGGCGGCGGCGCTGGCCGCCAGCGGCCAGATGGCGCGCGCCGAGGCGCTGCGGGCCGAGGCCGAGCGCCTGGCCAGCGGTTTCGACGCGGCGACGCGGGCCGCCTTCGAGCAGGACCGCGCCGAACTGTTCGGGTCGAGCGCATGAAAATCGCCTTCATCGGCGGCGGCAACATGGCCGGCGCGCTGATCGGCGGGCTGCGGCGCGCAGGCACCGCCGCGGCCGACCTGCTGGCGGTGGAAATCGATGCCGGGCGCCGCGCGGCCTTGGAACGCGACTTCGGCATCGCCACTGCCGAGACGCCGGATGCGCGCCTGACCGGCTTCGACGTGCTGGTGCTGGCGGTCAAGCCGCAGCAGATGAAATCCGCCTGCGCCGCGCTGGCGCCGCACATCGGCGCGCAGCTCGTGCTGTCGGTGGCAGCCGGCATCCGCGCGCGCGACCTGGCGCGCTGGCTCGGCACGCAGGCGGTGGTGCGGGCGATGCCGAACACGCCGGCATTGATCGGCCGCGGCATCAGCGGTGCGGCAGCCCTCGCTGGCGCGAGCCAGGCGCAGCGCGACGCGGCGGAAAAGGTCCTGCGCGCGGTCGGCGAAGTCGTCTGGTTCGCCGACGAAGCGCAACTGGACGCGGTGACCGCCGTGTCCGGCAGCGGCCCGGCGTACGTCTTCTATTTCATCGAGGCGCTGATCGACGCCGGCCGCGAGCTGGGATTCACCGAGGCCCAGGCGCGCGCGCTGGCGATCGCCACGTTCACGGGTGCGGCCGAACTGGCCGCCCGTAGCGCCGAGCCGGTCGCCGTGCTGCGCGAGCGCGTCACGTCCAAGGGCGGCACGACCGCGGCGGCGCTGGCCAGCCTGGAACGCGACGGCGTGCGCGCAGCCATCGTGCGCGCGGTGGCGGCTGCTGAGCGCCGCGCCGTGGAGCTGGGCGACGAATTCGGCGCCTGACGGCGCGCCGCCTTCAGCGCAGGGCGTAGTCGGCCGCCACGCCGGCGAACACCGCCAGGCCGAGCCACTGATTGTGCAGGAAGGCGCGGAAACAACCCTCGCGCGTGCGCGTGCGGATCAACGTGTAGTGATAGGCCGCAAGCGCCGCCGCCGCGACCAGGCCAGCGTAAAACGGCCAGCCGGCCCCGATACTCGTGCCGATCCACGCCAGCACCGCCAGATGCACCGCGTAACACGTCATCACCGCGCGCACGTCGTGGCGGCCGAAGAACACCGCCGACGAACGGATGCCGATGCGCAGATCGTCGTCGCGGTCCACCATCGCATACTGCGTGTCGTAGGCGACGACCCAGAACAGGTTGCCGGCGAACAGCGCCCAGCCAAGCGCCGGCACCGTGCCTTGCGCGGCGGCGAACGCCATCGGAATGCCGAAGGAAAACGCGATCCCCAGCCACGCCTGCGGCAGCGGGAAGAAGCGCTTGAACAGCGGGTAGCTCACCGCCACCGCGAGCGCGACCAATGCGTAGAAGAACGTCACGCGGTTCAGCGGCAGCAGCAGCAGTCCGGCCAGCGCGGCGAGCACCGCCGCCACCGCCACGCCCTCGGCCGGCCGCACCTGCCCGGTCGGGATCACCCGCGCGGCGGTGCGCTTGACACCGCCGTCGAAGTCGCGATCCAGCACGTCGTTGATCGCGCAGCCGGCCGAGCGCATCAGCCAGGTGCCGAGTCCGAACACCGCCACCAGCAGCGGCGGCGGCGCGCCTGCAGTCGCGATCCACAACGCCGTCAGCGTCGGCCACAACAGCAGCATCGTGCCGATCGGCTTGTCGAGCCGGGCGAGCTGGGCGTACAGGGCAAGGCGGGTTGCGGCGGACACGGCGGCTTTGGTGCGCTGCGAGCGGGGCGATTTTGCGGCGCGCGGCAATGTCACTATCGTAACGGCCGCGTCACAGCCCATAACGACAATCGAATTTTTTCATGGAGGCAAACCCGATGCGCAGACAACTGACCGCCGCACTGCTTGCGGCGCTCGCGGGCGCGGTCGCCACGCCGGCCGCGGCCCAGGTCGAAATCCAGTGGTGGCATTCGATGGGGGGCGCGCTGGGCGAGGCGCTCAACGAGCTGGCGGCGAAGTTCAACGATAGCCAGAAGGAGTACAAGGTCGTCGCCACCTACAAGGGCTCGTATCCGGAATCGATGACGGCGGCGATCGCGGCGTTTCGCGCCGGTCAGGCGCCGCACATCCTGCAGGTGTTCGAGGTCGGCACCGCGACGATGATGGCGGCCAAGGGCGCGATCAAACCCGTGTACCAGTTGATGAAGGAACAGGGCGAACCGTTCGATCCGAAGTCGTATCTGCCGGTGGTGACCGGGTACTACTCGGACCAGCAGGGCAACATGCTGTCGTTCCCGTTCAACAGCTCGACCGTGATGTTCTACATCAACAAGGACGCGTTCCGGAAGGCGGGGCTCGATCCGAACAAGCCACCGCGCACCTGGAAGGAAGTGCTGGCCGCCGCCGACAAGCTGAAGGCCGCGGGCCAGGAATGCGTGTACACGACCAGTTGGCCGTCGTGGAAGCACATCGAAAACTTCAGCGCCTGGCACAACCTGCCGATCGGCACCAAGGAAAACGGCTTCGGCGGCCTGGACACGCAGTTCGTGTTCAACTCCCCGGTGCACGTCAAGCACATCGCGATGCTCGCCGAGATGGCCAAGAAGGGACAGTTCACCTACGCCGGCCGCACCAACCAGGGCGACGCCAAGTTCTCCAGCGGCGAGTGCGCGATGTTCACCGGCTCGACCGGCGCGCAGGCCGGCATCCGCAAGGCGGCCAAGTTCGATTGGTCGATCAACTTCATTCCGTACCACGACGACGTCCCCGGCGCGCCGCAGAACTCGATCATCGGCGGCGCCTCGCTGTGGGTGATGAGCGGGCGCAAGCCGGAGGAATACAAAGGCGTGGCGCGGTTCTTCGCCTTTCTGTCGCGGCCCGAGGTGCAGATGGAATGGCACATGAAGACCGGTTACGTGCCGATCACGATGGCCGCCTACGAAATGACCAAAAAGTCCGGTTTCTACGAGCGCGACCCGGGCGCGGAGCTGGCGGTCAAGCAACTGACCAACAAGGCGCCGACCGCGAACTCCAAGGGCCTGCGCTTCGGCAACTTCGTGCAGGGCCGCACCGTGATCGAGGAGGAACTGGAGGCGGCGTTCGCCGGCAAGAAGAGCGCGAAGGCGGCGCTCGACGACGCGGTCAAGCGCGCCAACGAGATCCTGCGCCAGTTCGAGGCAGCGAACCGTTGACGGCGTCAGCGGTGCGCCTGCGGCCCGATGCCTAGGCAGCACCGCCCCTCGCCGCCTTGGCGGCGGCGAGGGAGGCTGCTTTAACGATCGCCCGTGGAAAAACGCGTCGTCTTCCGTTCCGCCTGGCTGCCGTTCGCCCTGGTGGCGCCGCAGATCGCCATCACGGTCGTGTTCTTCTTCTGGCCGGCGTCGCAGGCGATCTGGTATTCGTTCCAGTTGCAGGACGCCTTCGGCCTGAAGACCCAGTTCGTCGGCCTGCAGAACTTCTACACGCTGTTCAAGGACCCGCACTACCTGGCGTCGATCCGGGTCACCGCCATCTTCAGCGTGGCGGTGGCGGCGATCGGTATCGCGCTGTCGCTGCTGCTGGCGGTATTCGCGGACCGTGTGGTGCGCGGTGCGATGGCCTACAAGACGCTGCTGATCTGGCCCTACGCAGTGGCGGCGGCGGTGGCCGGCGTGCTGTACGCGTTCTTGTTCGCGCCGTCGATCGGCATCGTCACGTTCTGGCTGAAAGGCTACGGCATCCACTGGAACTGGGTCATCGACGGCGACCAGGCCATGCTGCTGGTGATCATGGCGGCGGTGTGGAACCACATCAGCTACAACTTTCTTTTCTTCCTCGCCGGCCTGCAGTCGATTCCGCGCTCGTTGATCGAAGCGGCGGCGATCGACGGCGCCGGTCCGTGGCGGCGCTTCTGGACCATCGTGTTCCCGCTGCTGTCGCCGACCGCGTTCTTTCTGCTGGTGGTCAACGTCGTGTACGCGTTTTTCGGCACCTTCGGCATCATCGACGCCACCACGCAGGGTGGTCCGGCGCAGGCGACCCAGATCCTCGTGTACAAGGTCTATCACGACGGTGTGAAAGCTGGCGATCTCGGCGGCTCGTCCGCGCAGTCGGTGGTGCTGATGGCGATCGTGATCGCGCTCACCGTCGTACAGTTCCGCTACATCGAGCGCAAGGTGCAGTACTGATGGTCGAACGCCGCCCCTGGCTGGACGTGCTGTCGCACCTGGTGCTGATCGCTGGTGTGCTGGTGATCGCCTTTCCGGTGTACGTGACCTTCGTCGCCTCGACGCTGACGCTCGAGCAGATCATGTCGGTGCCGATGCCGCTCGTGCCCGGCGACCAGCTGGTGGAGAACTACCGCCAGGTCCTGCTGGCCGGCACGGCGAAGGGCTCGAAGGCGCCGGTGGCGACGATGCTGCTGAACAGCACCGTGATGGCACTCGGCATCACGATCGGCAAGATCGCGATCTCGATCATCTCGGCCTTCGCGATCGTGTACTTCCGCTTCCGGCTGCGCATGTTCTTCTTCTGGATGATCTTCGTCACGCTGATGCTGCCGGTCGAGGTGCGCATCATCCCGACCTTCAAGGTGGTCGCCGACCTCGGCCTGCTCAACAGCTACGCCGGGCTGATCCTGCCGCTGATCGCCTCGGCCACCGCCACCTTCCTGTTCCGCCAGTTCTTCCTGACGATCCCGGACGAGCTGGCCGAAGCGGCGCGCATCGATGGCG
>JAKANT010000045.1 GCA_021823635.1 Pseudomonadota bacterium | reverse complement strand
GAGCGTGACGATCGACCGCGTGGAGACCCTAGGGCATCGCTGGATCCGTCCGCGCGACGCGCTCGCCGGCGCGCTCGACGCGCGCCTGCCCAACCCCACCCAGCACACGCTGGCGGCGCTGGCGCACTTCCCCGACGCGCGCTCATGCTTCGAGCACGCGAACGCCTTGCACGACATCGCGCTGATCGAACCGCGCATCGGCGTCGGCCGCGACGGCCCGCGGCCGGTGATGCCGGACGAACCGTCTTACGCCGAGGTCGGGCGCATCGATCCGAACGGGCAGGGGATCGCGAGCTGCGAACTGGTGCCCGGGCGCGCGGTGCGGCTGTCGGAGCGCGTCTGGCGCGTCACGGCGCCGAACGGCAACGTGATGACCGGCCCCGGCACCAACACCTACTTCGTCGGCGATGCGCAAGGCGGCGCGTGGGCGGTGATCGATCCGGGCCCCGACGACGACGATCACCTGCGCGCGGTCCTCGCCGGCGCGCCGGGGCCGATCCGCTGGATCTTCGTCACCCACACGCACAAGGACCACTCGCCGCTGGCCGCCAAGCTGAAGGCGCGCACCGGTGCGCCGATCGCCGGCATGCGGCCGCTGCATCCGGAATGGCAGGACGCGAACTTCGCGCCGGACCGCGCGCTGGCGCATGGCGAGCGCGTGCCGATCGGCGCGCGCAGCACGCTGCGCGTGATCCATACGCCCGGGCACGCCTCCAATCACCTGTGCTACCTGCTGGAAGAAGAAAAGACGCTTTTCACCGGCGACCACGTGATGCAGGGCTCCACCGTCGTCATCAATCCGCCGGACGGCGACATGGCGGCGTACCTCGCGTCGCTGCGCGCGCTGCTGCAGCAGGACGTGGAATGGCTCGCGCCGGGCCACGGCTTCCTGATCGAGCGGCCGCACGACGCCATCGAAAAGCTGATCGCGCACCGTCTGGCGCGCGAGGCCAAGGTGTTGGCAGCGCTGCAGCGGCAGGGCGCGGCGCGCGTGGACGAACTGCTCGCGGACGTGTACGCGGAGACGCCGGCGCCGCTGCTGCCAGTGGCGCGACGCTCGCTGACCGCACACCTGATCAAGCTGGCGGCCGAGGGGCGGGCGCGCGAAGAGCAGGGCCGCTGGCGTCTCGCGTGAGGCGGCGCCGCCCGCTAACCGCGTCTGCTCCGCCGCCGCGCCAGCGCGATCGCGGCGGCCGTGAAGAGCGCGCCGATCACGATCGCCGCCTCGTAGCGGTGCACCTCGCCGAGGAGTTTTTGCAGCGCCTGCCCGAAGAGCCAGCCCGCACCGCCGATCGCGACCGCCCACAGCGCGGCGCCCAGCGCGTTGAACAGCGCGAAGCGCCGCGGCGACAGTCCGGACGCGCCGATGGCGATCGGCCCGGCGATGCGCAGCCCGTACGCGAAGCGCATGCCGACGATCACCCAGGCGTGGTAGCGCTCGATGAGCCGGCCGACGCGCGCGGTCTGCGCCGCGATGCTTGGCCAGCGCGCGAGGACGGCGGCGCCGTGGCGGCGGCCGATCCAGAAGAAGAACTGGTCGCCGGCGAAGCCGCTGGTGACGGCGATCGCCAGCACCCAGCCGAAATCGAGGTAACCGCGGTGCGCGGCATAGCCGGCGAGCGCGAGGATCGTCTCGCCCTCTAGAAAGCAGCCGAGCGCGAGCACTCAGTAGCCGTGCGTCTCGATCAAGTGTCCGACATCCATTCGTATCGAGCGCTGCCAGAGCTGTCGCGCGCCATCGTAAGGCGGCGCCTGCGGCACCGCGCGCCCGCTACGATGCGGCCGTTGCAAACCATCCGATCGCGATGAACGCCCGCTTCGCTTCGATCGCCGTCGTCGGCGCCGGCGCCGTCGGCAGCTACTACGGCGGCCTGCTCGCGCGTGCCGGGCACGGGGTGACGCTGATCGGGCGCGCCGCGCACGTCGATGCGATCGCGCGCGACGGCCTGCGGCTCGAATCGGCGGGCGCCGTCGAAACGGTGCGCGTGGCCGCCACCACGGAACTGGCGGCCGCGCGCGGCGCCGATCTGGTGCTGGTGTGCGTGAAGTCGGGTCAGACCGAAGCGACCGCGCGCGCGCTGGCGCCGCTGCTCGCGCCCGGCGCGATCGTGGCGAGCCTGCAAAACGGTGTCGAAAACGCGCAGACCCTCGCGCGCCACCTGTCGCAAACGGTGGTGCCGGCGGTGGTGTACGCGGCGATCGAGTTGACCGCACCGGGAACGGTCAGGCACCTGGGCGGCGGCGCGCTGGTGATCGGCGCCCTCGACGCAAAGCCCGATGCCGACACGCAGACCGCGCTGCGCGAGCTGGCGGCGCTGTTTGCGACCGCCGGCGTGGCGGTCACGGTGAGCGAGGACGTGACCGCCGAGCTGTGGCGCAAGCTCGCGGTGAACTGCGCGTACAACGCGGTCTCTGGGCTGACGCAGGCGACCTACCGCGAACTCGCCGCGCTGCCCGACGTGCGCGCGTTGCAGCAGGCGGCGGCGCGCGAAGTCATCGCGGTCGCGGAGGCGTCCGGCGTTTCGCTGTCGCCGGACATGGTGCTGGCGGCGATCGAACGCATCGCGGCGACGATGCCCGCACAGCGCTCTTCCACCGCGCAGGACATGGCGCGCCGCAGGCGCAGCGAGATCGATCATCTGAACGGCTTCGTCGTGCGGCGCGGCCGCGAGCTGGGCGTGCCGACACCGGTCAACGCGACGCTGTATGCGCTGGTGAAGCTCGCCGAAGCCGGTTATGGCGGCGGCGGGTAAAACGCGCTGCTCGCCGGGTTGGCGCGGGCGCTCGATGGCGCAAGGATGCGGCGCCAGGTCACGGCCGTCCCCCAAGGAGAGCGGACGAGCGCGCGTATCGCGTACGGCGCATCAGAGCCTGCCGCTGTGCGGGAGGCGGTGCAGCGCGCACCGGCCGGTCACTTGCCCACGAGCGATCGCTCGATCGTAGCGAGCAGTGCCGGCAGTTCCTCCGTGACGGTCTTCCACACGACTTCTTTGTCGATGTCGAAGTACGCATGCATGAGGCGGTTGCGCATGCCGGCTACCGCCGGCCAAGGCACGCCGGCAACTTCCGTGCGTCCTTCGCCCGACACGCGGCTGGCCGCCTCGCCGACGATCTCAAGCGCGCGTACGACGGCAAACAACAGCATCAGGTCGGCGTCGAGGTCGGCCCTCGTGCGGCCGGCCATGAAACGCAGCGCCGAGCGCGCGGCCTCGCACATGTGTTCGAGCCGGACGCGATCCTCACGTCTCATAGACGACCTCGGCCTGACGCAGCACGTCGTCGCGAAAGCGTGTGCTCAGATCGTCCGCCGTGCGCAGGTCTACCTTACGACCGATCAGGCGCCCCAGCTCGAGTTCGATCGCGCTGAGCCCGAGCAATCCAGGCGTGCGCCCCGCCTCGAACTCGACCAGCAGGTCGCTGTCCGGCCGCGCCGAGCCCTTCAATACCGAGCCGAACAGCAACAACCGGCGAATGCCGTGCTGCCGGCACACCGCTGCGAGAACGGCCGGTTCGATTGGCAAGCGGCCGCCCATGCTGCGCTCCCTGGGGACATCGCGCCCTGTGCACCGTCGTTCAAGGGCCAGGACGAACCGGCCGCGAGTCTACGCGCGCAGGCCGGTCGTATTCCGTTCGTACGACAGCGACTCGAAGCGCAGCCCGAGTTCGCGCGCGCAGCGGAAGGCGGCCTGGATCTCGTCGCGCCGCGGCCGGCGCGCGATCGGCGCATAGCGCGCGTCGTAGCGGGCATCGTGCGGATCGCAGAAGTTCTCCGGCCGGTACTGGTCCATCACGTTGACCGGCGCCTCCGGCATCTCGCGCGCGATCCATTGCAACACCGGCCGCGTGCAGCAATCGACGTGCCCGGGCATCACCAGGTGGCGGATCGTGAACTCCTCGCCCCAGCGGTGGATCAATTTCAGGTTGGCGGTCACCGTGTCCCAGTACCACGGCGTGCGCGCCAGTTCCTTCGCGCAGCGGCCCGGCCCGAACTTGAAGTCCGGCAGCCAGATGTCCATCAGCAGGCGCAGCAGCCGCATCGCCGGCGCGGACATGAAGAAGTTCGAATTCCAAAGCAGCGGCGCATTGAAACAGCCGCGGTAGTCGGCATGCGCGCGCGCCGCGGGATACGGCGCGCGCCAGTCGGCCTTGGTCGCCAGCGCGGCGGCGAGATCCCGCTCGTCCGGCTCGAATTCCGGCAGCAGCGCGATCGCCTCGACGATCGTGTGCAGATGAATCGTCGGCTCCCCGCCGACCCAGTTGACGTTGTGGCAGCCCTCGGCGCGCAGCCGCCACGCCATCGTCGCCAGCACGCGCGCCGACACCGGCGCGCCGTTGTCCTTGTCGGCCGAGATGTCGCCGTTCTGGCAGAACGCGCAACGCATGTTGCACGAGGTGAAGAAGATCGTGCCCGAGCCCAGGCGCCCGCGGTAGATCCACTCCTCGCCCGGATGGTGGAAGTAGCTGGAGACGCGCGTGCCGGATGCCAGCTTGCAGGCGCCGAGCTTGGCGCCGCGGCGGCGATCGACGCCGCAGTCCCAGCGGCAGAAATCGCAATGCGCGAGCATGCGGCCAGCCAGTTCGCGGCACAGGTCGAGCAGGTTCGGCCGCTGCGGCGGCGGCAGCTCGCCCGGCGCGATGCCGCGCCACAGCTCGACGAAGGCGGGCGTCTTCGCCTCCAGCTCGCGCCACAGCGCGTCTTCGCTGGCGTCGAGCGGCGCGTCGATGGCGATCGCGCGCGCAAGGAGGAACTTGGCCGGCTTGCGGTTGGCGGCCACGTCGCGATAGCGCTCGAAGCCGGCCCGGAAATCCGGGTGCCGCCAGAAACCCAGTCCGTCCAGACCGCTCATGCCGTCGCGCGCGTCTGCTGCCGGGCATTGTAGTTACGATGCGTCTGGCCGCGCTGGCGAGGGGGCGTTATGAAGGCAAGCGAGATCGCGCAGATCAAGGTGCTGCTGTTCGACGTGTTCGGCACGCTGGTCGACTGGCGCGGCTCGATCGCGCGCGAGGCGCGGCGGCTGCTCGCCGCGCGCGGTATCGCGATCGACTGGGAGGCCTTCGCCGACGCCTGGCGCAATGAGTACCAGCCGGCGATGGAAGAGGTGCGCAGCGGGCGGCTGCCGTTCAGCAAGCTGGACGTTCTGCACCGGCGCAACCTCGACGCGATCCTGCCGCGCTTCGGATTGGGCCATCTGGACGAAGCCACGCGCGTGGAACTGAACCTCGCCTGGCACCGGCTCGATGCCTGGCCGGACGTGCCGCAGGCGCTGGCGCGGCTGCGTGCGAAGTTCTTCGTCGCGCCGTGCTCGAACGGCAACGTGTCGCTGATGGCCGATCTTGCGCGCCGCAACGGCCTCGTGTGGGACGCGATCCTCGGTGCCGAGTTCGCGCGCGACTACAAGCCGAAGCCGGTCGTCTACCTCGCCTCCGCCGACGCCTTCGATTGCGCGCCGGCACAGGCGATGATGGTGGCGGCGCATTCGTCGGACCTTGCGGCGGCCGCCGCCGCGGGGCTGCGAACGGCGTTCGTCGCGCGCCCCGACGAACGCGGGCCGGGCCGTGGCGAGACGCGCCCCAGCGTGCCGGTGGATCTCGCGGTGCCCGACCTCGGCGCGCTCGCCGACCGGCTCGGCTGCCCCTGACGTCGCGCGGCGAGCGACCGCGCTGCGGCGGCGGGGTCGCGCTCGGCGCGCGCGACCGCTCAGTGAATCGTCGCCCGCAGCTCGCCGCGCGCGTAGCGCTGCGCCATTTTCTCCAGCGGCAACGGCTTGATCTGCTCCGCGCGCCCGGCGCAGCCGAACGCCTCGAAGCGCGCCTTGCAGATGCCGCGCGCGGCGGCGGTGGCGGCCTTGAAGAAGGCGCGCGGGTCGAATTCGCTCGGCTGCTCGGCCATCAGCTTGCGCATCGCGCCGGTCATCGCCAGCCGGATGTCGGTGTCGATGTTGACCTTGCGCACGCCATGCTTGATTCCCTCGCAGATCGCCTCGACCGGCACGCCGTAGGTTTCCTTGATGTCGCCGCCGTACTTGCGGATGGTCGCCAGCCATTCCTGCGGCACGCTGGAGGAGCCATGCATCACCAGATGGGTGTTTGGGATGCGGGCGTGGATTTCCTTGATGCGGTCGATCGCCAGGATGTCGCCGCTCGGCGGGCGCGTGAACTTGTAGGCGCCGTGGCTGGTGCCGATCGCCACCGCCAGCGCATCGACGCCCGTTTCGCGCACGAATTCGGCCGCTTCGTCCGGATCGGTCAGCAGTAGCGCGTGGCTGAGTTTCCCCTCGGCGCCGACACCGTCCTCCTTGCCGGCGCTGCCGGTCTCCAGCGACCCCAGGCAGCCCAGTTCGCCTTCGACCGAAACGCCGACCGCGTGCGCCATCTCGACCACCTTGCGCGTGACGGTCACGTTGTACTCGTGATCGGCCGGCGTCTTCATGTCTTCCTTCAGCGAGCCGTCCATCATCACGCTGGTGAAGCCGGAGCGGATCGACTGCTGGCACACCGCAGGCGAAGCGCCGTGGTCCTGGTGCAGGCAGATCGGGATGTGCGGGTACTGTTCGACCGCCGCCTCCACCAGCTTGCGCAGGAACGGCTCGCCCGCGTATTTGCGCGCGCCGGCCGAGGCCTGCAGGATCACCGGGCTCGAGCACTCGTCGGCCGCCTGCAGGATGGCGTGGATCTGTTCCATGTTGTTGACGTTGAACGCCGGCAGGCCGTAGCCGTGTTCGGCGGCGTGGTCGAGCAATTGGCGCAGCGAGATCAGTGCCATCGCAAACTCCGCGAAGACAAGAAAAGCCGTCAGGCGGCCACGGCGGCGCGCGTGCGGCGGTCCTCGACGAGGCCGCGCGCGGCGGCCACCACCGCCGCCGCCGTGATGCCGAAGTGTTCGTAAAGCTTGCCGGCGGGCGCCGACTCGCCGAAGCGCGCCACGCCGATCACGCGGCCCGAAAGCCCCACGTACTTGTGCCAGAAGTCCGGATGTCCGGCTTCGATCGCGATGCGCGGCACGCCGGGCGGCAGCACGTCGTTTTGCCAGTCCGGATCCTGGCGGTCGAACACCGACGTGCTCGGCATCGACACCACGCGCGCGCCGATGCCGCTGGCTGCCAGTTCGCGCTGCGCGGCCAGCGCGATCTCGACCTCCGAGCCGGTGGCGATCAGCACCACCGACAGCGGTAGCGCGCTGTCGGCCAGGATGTAGCCGCCGCGCGCGATCGCCGCTTCGGTGGCCGCGCCGCGCGACTGCTGCGCGACGTTCTGGCGCGACAGCAGCAGCGCGGTCGGACCCTGGCTGCGTTCGATCGCCGCGCGCCAGGCGGCCGCGGTCTCCACCGCGTCGCACGGCCGCCAGACGTCGAGCTCCGGAATCAGACGCAAGCTCGCCGCGTGCTCGATCGGTTGATGGGTCGGGCCGTCCTCGCCCAGGCCGATCGAGTCGTGCGTCAGCACGTAGATCACGCGCTGGCGCATCAGCGCGCTCATGCGGATCGCGTTGCGCGCGTAGTCCGAGAACACCGCGAAGGTGCCAGCGTACGGGATGAAACCGCCGTGCAGCGCCACGCCGTTTGCGATCGCCGCCATGCCGAACTCGCGCACGCCGTAATGCAGGTAGTTGCCGGCGGCGTTGCCGTCGGTCGGCACCGAGCCCTTGACCGCGGTCAGGTTCGACCAGGTCAGGTCGGCCGAGCCGCCGAGCAGCTCCGGCACCTGCGGCACCAGCGTCTCGAGCGCGTTTTGCGACGACTTGCGCGTGGCGGCCGGCGCCGTCGCCGCGCGCGCGCGCGCCAGCAGCTCGCGTGCGGTATCGGCCCAATTGGCCGGCAGGTCGCCGCGGATGCGCCGCGAAAACTCCGCCGCGAGTTCCGGAAACGCCGCCGCATAGGCGGCGAAGCGCCGCTGCCAGTCTTCGCGCAGCGCGCGGCCGCGTTCGCGCGCGTCCCACTGCGCGCGCAGCTCGGCCGGGATCTCGAACGGCGCGTGCGGCCAGTCGAGCGCGGCGCGCGTGGCGGCCGTTTCCTCCGCCCCCAGCGGCGCGCCGTGCACCTCGTGCGTGCCGGCCGCCTTCGGCGCGCCCCAGCCGATCGTCGTGCGGCACACGATCAACGTCGGCCGCTTGGCTTCGGCGCGCGCCAGTTCGATCGCGGCATCCACCGCCAGCGCGTCGTGGCCGTCGATCGGGCCGATCACGTGCCAGCCGTAGGCGCGGAAGCGCGCCGCGGTGTCGTCGCGGAACCAACCCGTCACGCGGCCGTCGATCGAGATGCCGTTGTCGTCGTAGAAGCACACCAGCTTGTTCAGTCCCCACACGCCGGCGAGCGACGCCGCTTCGTGCGAGATGCCTTCCATCAGGCAGCCGTCGCCGAGGAACACCCAGGTGCGGTGATCGACGATCGCATGCCCCGGGCGGTTGAACTCGGCGGCGAGCAGCTTTTCCGCCAGCGCCATGCCGACCGCGTTGGCGAAGCCCTGCCCGAGCGGGCCGGTGGTGGTCTCCACGCCCGGCGTCAGTCCCGTTTCAGGGGGGGCCGGCGTCTTC
>JAKANT010000044.1 GCA_021823635.1 Pseudomonadota bacterium | reverse complement strand
TGCCGCCGAGATCCGCGACCTTGTCCTCGATCAGGCGACGAAGTCGCCGAATGCCGCAATCTTCATCGCCTGCGGCTCATGGGGCGGAGCGATCTGCTGGCAGCTCGCCGCGGACCCCGAGGTCACGCCGCACATCGCTGGCCTTCTGCTGCTCGGTTCGAACCACTACGACCGCTTCATCACATCGCCGGAGGTCACCGGCACGGGGCATCGCTTTCCGGTCTATCTCGGTCACGGCACTGCCGATCCGATCGTGCCCTATACGCGCGGCGCCGCCTCGCGCGACCGCCTGCGCGCGCTCGGCTACGCGGTCGAGTGGCACGAGTACCCGATGCCGCACTCGGTCAACGAAGAGGAGATCGAAGCGATCGCCGCGTTCCTGCGCCGCGTGCTGGGCTGAGCACGACGGCCCTCGTCGCGCTGCGCACGGCGCGCCGAGTCGCTGTCGCCGAGGACGAGAACTGCACGGCGTTGCCGCCGCACTTTGCGCGATCGCGCGCCGCCTGTAGGAACGACTCCGACAGATCGCGGGTCAAAGCGCCGCGCGCACTCCCCTTTTCAAGTACTCGTCCATCCGGCCGATCCCCACAATACGCGTCGGCGAACGTCACCGAACGAGTGCCGTCGCGGGGTGAAGCCAGAGTCCGCGCGGCTGCGGCCGCGCGGCGCAAGGCAAGAAGAAAGGAGTCGGCCATGGACATCGTTCGCAGCGAAGCGCGCCGCTACTCGCAACTGCCGCGCTTCTTCCGCTGGTTCTCCGATCACTGCGTGCTGCGCCAGTTGGACGAGTCCGACGTCGCGCGCATCGTGCGGGCGACGGCGCGTCCGGGCTTCGAGCGGCTGTGCAACGGCCGCGCGCCGCGCAACGCCGAGGAGATCGCCGACTTCGTGCGCTCGGCGCAGGCCGATTGGCTGCGCGGCACGCGCTACGTGATGGCGGTGGTGCGCAAACAGACGCACGATTTCGTCGGCTGGGTCGAACTGCGCGCTGCCGGCCGGGGGCGTTGGATGCTGGTGTGGTTCATCCAGCCGGAGCCCACCGCACGGCCGCTCGCGCGCGAGGTTCTGCTGGCCGCCGCCGATCTGATGTTCACCGCGCTCGACGCGCAGGCGCTGTACGCGGACTGCCCGCGCGGCCACGTGTCGATCGAGCACCTGCTCAACGACGCCGGCTTCATCGAGCTGGTGCCGGCAGGCAGCCTGGACCACCAGACGGGGCGGCCGCGCGCCGCCGCGCTGTACGAACTCGGTCGCGCCGACTGGCGCACGCTGCGCGCCACGCGCACCGCCGTCACCGCGCTACCGTCGCGCGTCGAACTCGCGCTCGTCTGACGGGCCCTCACGGCCCGGTCGCGCGCCGCGTCCCGTTCGCCTCGACATGCGCTTTCGATCGTACGGCGTCAGCGGCGTACATCGTTCACCGGCCTGCTGCGGCCATTTGGCGGCAACGCCCGCTTGACGTCGTCCCGCGCGCCGGTCACGCCTGTGCGGCGCGCGGCGCCGCCGGGTCGATGACGCCGCCGGCGTCGGCGGCGAACGCGTACCGGTTCTTGCCGCGCAGTTTGGCGTCGTACATCGCCAGGTCGGCCACCTGCAGCAGCCGCTCGAGGTCCCGCCCGTGGTCCGGCACCAGGGCGATGCCGATGCTCGCCGACACGACCGACGCCGGCGCCCCCGGCACCTCGATCGGCTGCGCGATGGCCGCCAGCAGCCGTTGCGCGATGCGCTCGGTGTCGGCGCGCTGGCCGGCGTCGGGCACCAGCACCGCGAACTCGTCGCCGCCGCGGCGCGCCACCGTGTCCTGCGGCCGCATCGCGCGTGCCAGCCGGGCGGCGATCTCGCGCAGCACGCGGTCGCCGACATCGTGGCCATGGCGATCGTTGATCTCCTTGAAGCCGTCCAAGTCGATCACGAACAGCGCGCAGCGCGCATTGCGTAACGCCGCGGCCGCGAACGCCGCGGCGGCGCGCGCCGTCAGCAGGCGGCGGTTGCCCAACCCGGTCAACTCGTCGTGATGCGCGTCGTGCAGCGCCTCCTCTTCGCGCTGGCGGATGTGGTCGATGTCGGCCAGCACGATCACGTATTCGCCCGGGGCGATCGCGCGCGCGGTCAACTGGCACCACGCGCTCACTTGTCCGACGGCGCGCGAGCCGCGCCGTATCTGCACCTCGCGCGTGGCGGCACGATCCTGCGCGCGCGCCGCGTCGGCCGCGGCGGCGATCGTCGCCCACTCGTCGGCCGCGGCGAAGTAGTCGGCCAGCGGCGTGCGCGCCAGCGTCGCCGGCTCGGCGCCGAGCAAGCGGAGGAAGGCATCGTTGCAGCGGGCCACCACGCCGTCCTTGACCACCGCGATCGCCTGGCCGGCCGAGTCGAGCACCGTGCGCTCGATCCGCAGCGCCTCGGTCAGACGCCGCTCGCGCAGCTTCAGCACCGTGAGATCGGCATTCATGCCGATCGCGCCGCCGAAACCGCCGTCGCTCGCCTTGGTCGGCACGGCCGACAGCGACACCACCAGCCGGCTGCCGTTTTTCGCCGCGTGCACCATCTCGACGTCGCGCAGCGTCTTGCCCAGGCGCAGTTGCGCCAGCGCCTGCTTGGCGGGCCCCGGATCGACGCCGGGCGGAAAGAGTTTCGCCAGCGATTCGCCGATCAGCTCCTCCGGCTCGTAGCCGTAGATCTCGCGCGCTGCGCGGCGGCTGACGAACGTGAAGCGGAACTGCGCGTCGCAGGCCCAGATCAGGCTGGTCGACGCCTCCACCAGCGCGCGGTATTGCGCCTTGCTGCGCCGCAGCCGATCGATCTCGGCCAGCTGCTGCGGCGCGGCGATCGTGTCCAGCACCAGCGTGCCGGCGGAGTCCATCCCCGGCGGCGGTGCTCCGCGGTACGGCACGAAATGGCTGCGAAGCACGATCCTGCCGCCGTTTTTCGTGCTGCGGCTGTTGATCAGATCGTAGGTCGGCTTGCCGGCCGCCGCCCGCTGCAGCGCCGTTTGCACGTCCACGCGCGCACCGTTGCGCAGCGCGAACGCCTCGAACCAGAGCGGCCGCTCCTGCGGCGCACGCTGCATGCCCCAGCGCCACGGCTCGGCGCCGTGCGCGTACACGACTCGCCCCGCCGGGTCCACCAGCCAAACCAGCACCGGCAATTGCCGAGCCAGTTCGGCGAGCGAAGCGCCGGCGCCGCGTGGCTCGGAGGACGACGGCGGCGCGATCGCGCCGATCACGGCGCGGCGGCCGCGCGGCACCGCCACGATGCGCGCAGACCGCAGGGCGCCGCGCGCATCGACCAGCGTCACGCGCCGATCGAAGGGGCTGGCGCCGGCGCGCGCCGCGAGCCATGCCTCATCCACGCGCGGCCGCTCTTGCGGCGCGACGCAGTAGCCGAGCGGGAAACCGCGCTCGTCAGGCGGACCGGGCGGCATCGGCAAACCCGGCGGTACGACCAGGCGCCCCGCATCGTCGCAATACCAAGCCCGCGCCTGCTGGCCGCCGACGCCGGCGGCGAACCGCTTCGCTTCCTCCGCCAGGTCGTCGGGGGACGCCGCATGGCGCAGCAGCGCCAGCACCAGCGTCGAGGTCTCCTTTCCGGGCTCGAGCACGCGCACCCGGGCGATCCAAGGCTGCGCCGTCGCACCCGCGAGGATGGGCGTCACCGTCACCGCGTCGCTGTCGCGCGGCGCGCGCAGCGGGTCGAGCGCATCGGCCGGATCGACTTTCAGGCAGGCCTCGATGCGACGCCCGATCAGCGAAAGCTCATCGCGCGCGAAGCATTGCGCCGCGGCGGCATTGACATCGGCGATGCGCCCGTGGCGCACGATCAGCACCGGCGTGGGCATGGCGCCGATCGCAGTACTCCAGCCCACGCGCGCCTGTCGAACCTGCGCAGGGTTCGCAGCCCGCGCGGCAGCGCCCGCGCGCGCGTGCCAACTCATCCAACCGACGGCGGCCAGCCACGCCGCGAAGGGCAGCGCCGCCGAGGCCCCGACGCGCGCCATCAACACCACCGCCACGGCCGCCCAGCCGGCCACGATGGCCGGGCCGGCGCCCTGCCGGCCGCCCAGCGTCAACGCCCCCAGCAGGGCTGCGCCGGCCGCCGCGAAGGCCGCCCCGGAGGCGCTCGAGGTGGCCGGATTCCCGAGGGCGGCGAACAGCACCGTCCAAAGGACGATGTCGGCCGCATGCGAGCCGAAGTACAGGCGGCGCACCGCCGCGGGCACCGGCGCCTGCGCGAAACGCGACACCAGCGCCAACCGCAGGGCGATGTTGCCCAGGAAGGCGGCGAGCCAGACCCACACGCCCGGGCCGCCGCTGCGCGTCGCCCAGGCGGCGGTGGCGACCGCGACCGCCAGCGCCGGAGCGCAACGCCACTCACGCCCGGACGGAAGCGCGGCGATGTCGGCGGTGACCGCCTGCGGGTGGCTGGCGGAGGCGGTCGTGGACGGCATCGGCGCGTGACGCAGCGGCATCTGTCGAATCGCGCCATCGTCCCGAATCGCGGGGACGTATCGCGCTTTGATGGGATGCTACGGATCGGCTCTAGAGAGGGCAACGGCTGCGGTCGCTTGGCGCCCGGCGTTAGGCCGTCCGTATGGAGACGCTCCGTCCCCAACGAACCGAGCGCGCCCGCCGGACGGCGCCATCGTCGCGACGGGCGGCGGGGCATCATGTCGCGACCTTGCCGTACCCGACGCCCGCCGTGACCGCTCGCCGCTATCGCGGCCGATTCGCCCCATCGCCGACCGGCCCCTTGCACGCCGGCTCGCTCGTCGCTGCGCTGGCCAGTTGGCTGGATGCGCGCGCGCACGAAGGAACGTGGATCGTGCGTATTGAGGATCTCGACCCGCCGCGCGAGCAGCCGGGTGCCGCGCAGCAGATCCTCGACACCCTCGCCGACTTCGGTCTGGAGAGCGACGAGCCGGTCGTTTTCCAGAGCGCGCGCGACGACCACTACCGTCGCGCACTCGCTCGCCTGCAGGCGGCGGGCTTCGTCTACGCCTGCGACTGTTCGCGCAGCCGCATCGCGCAGGACAGCGCGCGGTTCGGACTGCCGCCGGGGGTGTACCCGGGAACCTGCCGCGAGCGCGGCCTGGCCGACGGCGCCGGCCGCGCCTTGCGCGTACGCGTGCCCGACACGCCCGTCGAATTCGTCGATCGCGCCTGCGGACGCTACGCGCAACGGCTCGCGCACGCGGTCGGCGATTTCGTGATCCGTCGCGCCGATCACTGCTGGGCATACCAACTGGCCGTCGTCGTCGACGACGGCGCGCAGGGCATCACCGACGTCGTGCGCGGCGCCGATCTGCTCGACAACACGCCGCGCCAGCTCTGGCTGCAGCGGCTGCTCGGATTGCCGGCGCCGCGCTACCTGCACGTGCCGGTCGTGGTCGGGACCGACGGCCGCAAGTTGTCCAAGCACAACGGCGCCGCGGCGCTCGACCGCCGCGACGTGCTCGCGCAGCTGCGGCGCGCGGCGCGCCACCTCGGCTTGCCGGAGCGCGGCGCTCGCACGCCCGCCGCGCTGCTGCGCGCGGCGATCGACGACTGGCGCAGCCGCTGGGTCGGGCCGCCTACAATCGCTGCCGAGGAGTTGCCCCGTGGCTGACGACACCGACATCCCGACGCTGCGCAGGATCCTGAACGACAACCGCCGCATCGCCGTGGTCGGCATTTCCGCCGAATGGCACCGGCCCAGTTACTTCGTCGGCAAATACCTGCTCGAGCACGGCTACACGATGATTCCGGTCAACCCGAAGTACGCCGAGGTGCTCGGGCGCCGCTGCTATCCGGACTTGAAGACCGCCGCGCGCGAAGCCGGGCCGATCGATCTGGTGGACTGCTTCCGCAGGAGCGAAGACATCCCGGCGCTTGCCGACGAGGCGATCGCGGTCGGCGCCAAGGTGCTGTGGATGCAACTCGGCGTGATCAACGATGCCGCCGCGCGCACCGCACGGGCCGCGGGACTGCAAGTGGTGATGGACCGCTGCGTGAAGATCGAGCACGGGCGGCTTTTCGGAGGGCTCAACTGGGCCGGCGTGAACACGCGCATCGTGTCCAGCAAGCGGCCGCGGCAGCTTCCGTACTGATCATGGACAGAACCTTCGGCATCGAAACGCTGTGCCTGCACGCGGGCCAGCTTCCGGACCCGGTGACCGGCAGCCGCGCGCAGCCGATCTACCAGACCACCAGCTACGTGTTCGACTCGGCCGACCACGCGGCGAGCCTTTTTAACCTGCAAACCTTCGGCAACGTCTATTCGCGCATCAGCAACCCGACGGTGGCGGTGTTGGAGGAGCGCATGGCCGCCTTGGAGAACGGCCGCGCGGCGCTGGCCACCGCCAGCGGCATGGCCGCGCAGGTGACCGCGATCCTGGCCATCGTGCAGCCCGGCAGCCACATCGTCGCCTCCTCGCTGCTCTACGGCGGCACCTACTCGCAGCTCGCGGTCACGCTGCCCAAGATGGGCATCGAGACGACCTTCGTCGATCCCGATGAGCCCGAAAATTTCCGCCGCGCGCTGCGGCCGAACACGCGCCTGATCTACGGCGAGACGCTCGGCAACCCGAAGATCAACGTGCTCGACATCGAGCCGATCGCCGAAATCGCGCACGAAGCCGGCATCCCGTTGATGATCGACAACACGATGGCCACGCCCTTTCTGTGCCGGCCGTTCGACTGGGGCGCGGACATCGTCGTGCACTCGGCGACCAAGTACATCGGCGGCCACGGCACGACGCTCGGCGGCGTGATCGTGGACAGCGGCAAGTTCGACTGGGGCAACGGCAAGTTCCCGGACATGGTGCTGCCGTCCAAGGGCTATCACGGCGTCAAGTTCTGGGAAACCTTCGGCGACTTCGCGTTCACGATGAAGGCGCGCTTCGAGGTCTTGCGCGTGCACGGGGCGGCGCTGGCGCCGCTCTCGGCGTGGCTGCTGCTGCAAGGGCTGGAGACGCTGCACGTGCGCATGGAGCGGCACGTGCAGAACGCGCGCCGTGTGGCGCAGTTTCTGCAGTCGCACCCGCGCGTGGCCTGGGTCAACTGGCCGGGGCTCGCGTCCAGCCCCTACTATGCGCTGGCGAAGAAATACCTGCGAGCGATCGACGGCGAACCCGGTGCCTCGAGCGTGATGACGTTCGGCATCCGCGGCGGCGCTGCGGCCGGCGAAAAATTCATCGACAACCTGCAGTTCCTGTCGCACCTGGCGAACATCGGCGACGCCAAGTCGCTCGTGATTCATCCCGCATCGACCACGCACCGCCAGCTTTCCGAGGAAGAGCAGCGCGCCGCCGGGGTGCTGCCGGAGATGGTGCGGCTGTCGATCGGGATCGAGTCGATCGACGACATCCTGTGGGACTTGGACCAGGCGCTGGCCAAAGCCTCCTGAGCGTCAACGCTTGATGCCGCCGAGCAATGCCGCCACCTTGGCCGGTTTACGCGCGCGCGGTGGCGCTTCGTCCGCGGCTTCCGTCGGCGCCGGCTCGGTTTCCGCTGCGGGCGGTTCGTAGGGCTTGCTGAAAAAGTCGTCCACCGGCGCCGGCGCCGCAAGCTGGCCACGATCGCGCTGCGCTGAGCGGCCGCGCCGCGCGGTGCGCACGTCGAGCGGCCGGATGTCGAACTTTTGCTTGGTGAGCTTTTCGATGGCCTGCACGCCGCGTTCGTCGGCCCCCGTCATCAGCATGATCGCCAGTCCGCGGGCGCCGGCCCGCCCGGTGCGGCCGATGCGGTGCACGTAGTCCTCGGGGTTAAATGGCACGTCGTAGTTGATCACGACCGGCAGCTCGACGATGTCCAGCCCGCGCGCGGCGACGTCGGTGGCGACCAGCACTTCGATGTCGCCGCGCTTGAAGCCTTCCAGCGCCTTCATGCGCTCGTCCTGCGTGCGGTCGCCGTGGATCGCTTCGGCGTTCACGCCCGCTTTCTGCAACTGGCGCGCCAGGCGTCGGCATTCGATCTTGGCGTTGACGAACACCAGCACCTGCTTCATGCGGCCGCCGTCGGCGCCGCGCGTGGCGAGCAGCGTCAGCAGCGCGTCGGTCTTCTCGGACTCGTGCACGCGCACGACTTCCTGCTTGATCAGCTCGGCGGGCGCGTTGCGGCGCGCGACTTCGAGCAGCAGCGGGTCGCGCAGGAAGTTGGCCGCGAGCTTCTTGATCTCCTCGGAAAAAGTCGCCGAGAACATCAGGCTCTGCCGCTCTTTCGGCAGCAGGTTGAGAATCCTCGAGATGTCGGGCAAGAAGCCCATGTCGAGCATCCGGTCCGCTTCGTCGAGCACGACGATCTGCACCTGCGCGAGCGACGTGTTCTTCTGCTGCAGGTGGTCGAGCAGCCGCCCCGGCGTGGCCACGACGATCTCCACGCCCGACCGCAGCGCCTGCGTCTGCGGATCCATGTCGACGCCGCCGTAGACGGTCGCACAGCGCAGCGCGGTCTTGCTGATGTATTTCTTGAAGTTGTCGGCGACCTGCTCGGCCAGTTCGCGCGTGGGCGCCAGCACCAGCGCGCGCACCGGGTGGCGCGCCGGCGACATGCTGGTGTTCGCCTGCGGCAGCAGCCGCTGGATGATCGGCAGCGCGAAGCCGGCGGTCTTGCCGGTGCC